>NZ_DBHIDN010000008.1:0-66824 GCF_057251025.1 Shuttleworthella sp. | reverse complement strand
GTAAATGCCACTGGGTGCTAACCCAACTAAGATGAGGTTGTTTTTTCACAGCCCCTTTTCTTTTGCCTTTTTCAGAAAAACAGATAGTGGGATTGTCCCTCAATCCGGACCCGGTGCATGGACACACCGAAGACGTCCTCGATGGAGGAGTCGGCAAGAACATCCTCCTTTGGTCCGCAGGAGACAATCCGGCGGGCATCGGACATAACGACAAGAAAATCGGCAATCCGGGCGGCCTGGGCCAGGTCGTGCAGGACCATAATGACGGTCTTGCCCTGATCGCGCAGGGAAGCCGCAAGGTCCAGGATCTCCTTCTGCGACCCGGGGTCCAGATAGGTCGTCGGCTCGTCCAGGACGAGGATGGGAGTGGCCTGGGCCAGAACCATGGCGATGAAGACCCTCTGCCGCATGCCGCCGGACAGGGTATCGACATTTTGGTCAGCATAGGAGATCACGCCGCAGGATCTCATAGCCTCATCAACCATCCTTCGGTCCTCCCGGTTGGGCCTGCGGGCAAAGCCCTGGTAGGGGAAGCGTCCGTGTTCGACTAAGACGCGAACCGGGATGCTTGGGATGACGGACCGGACCTGGGGGAGGAAGGCGATTTCCCTGGCCCGCTCCCGCATAGACAGGTCAGACAGAGACCGCCCCCGACAGGTCAGAGAACCGGAAACAAGCTTGGAGAGCCCGTTCAGACATTGGAGCAGGCTGGTCTTGCCACAGCCGTTTGGCCCCAGAAGAACACTGATCTCTCCCTGTGGGAAGGAGAGGGAGAGGTCTCTTATGATGCGTGTGCGGCCGACGGCGATGTCGGCAGAGGTGAATTGGATGATAGGGGGATTCTGCTGTCTATCCAAGGCGGCGGCCTCCTTTCTTCCTGAGCAGGAGATAGAGGAAGAAGGGACCTCCGATGAAGCTCATGATGATGCCGACCGGCAGCTCATAGGGGGCGATCAGGGTCCGGCCGAGAAGGTCGCAGAAGAGGACGTAGATGGCACCCAGAAGGCCGGAGGCGGGGAGGAGAAGGCGATTGTCGCTGTCGAAGATCCGCCTCGCTATATGGGGGACTACCAGGCCAACGAAGGAGATGAGTCCGGCGTAGGAGATGACGGCTCCGGCGAGAAGGGAGGACAGGATCAGGAAGACCAGACGGGTCCGATGGACGTTCATTCCGAGACCTGAGGCGATATCATCCCCGAGAGAGAGGATGTTGAGGCTGTTGGCCAGGAGGACGGTCAGAGTAAAGGCCACAGCGGTCATAAGAAGGGGAAGGCCGAGCTGGCCGTAGGTCATTCCGGAGAGGCTGCCGATCAGGAAGCTGTTGATGTTGATCAGAAGGTCGCTGTCCAAGATCTTGACCAGGTTCATCCCGGCGCCTAAGAAGGCAGAGATGGTGATTCCGGCCAGAATGATAGTGATGCGGGAGGAGTCTGACAGGTAGGCCAGACTGAAGATGAGAAGGGAGGTGATCAGGGCCCCGGCGAAGGCGAAGAAGCCCCTGGTCGCAACAGCCGTCGGGAAGAAGACCATGGAGAGCATGACAGCAAAACCGGCCCCGGAATTAACGCCGATGGTGTTGGGGGAAGCGAGGGCGTTGTTCATGACATTCTGCAGAATGAGACCGGAACCGGACAGGCCCAGGCCTGCCCCCATGCAGGCGAGGGTCCTGGGAATGCGGATCTGGCAAATCAGCGTGTACTCCGTCCCTGACCGGATTCGGCCGGAAAGGACCCCAAGAAGATCCGAGAGGCTGATCCGGACACTGCCCAGGGCAATGGAGGCCAGGCTTGCGCTTAGGAGCAAAAGAAAGAGCACCAAAAACACAGGCGCATAGGTAAGGGACTGTGTTTTGGATGCTCTCATATTTTACCTCGAAACGCTTCGGAGACTTATGCCGGGAGAAAAGGCCGGTCGGATCCGATCAAATGACAGGCTAATCTTACAATAAAAGGAAGTCAGCCGCCATACCGGTCGTAGTGATTGCCGCCCCAGTAGACAGCCTCTGCGACCTCGGCCTTGGGACCCAGGTTGACGCCGTTTAAGATGTATTCCTTGAATTTCTCAAAGCCGGTCCGGTCGACGATGTAGCCGATGTGCTCCTTGTGCTCTACCGCATTGGGGTCAATATACTCCTCGATATAGGCGTAGGCGTTCTTCACCATCTTAAAGATGCTCTCTTCATCGCACCACTTGATAAAGTCTTCCGCCAGACGGGGATTCTTCTTCCCGGTGCGGCCCAGGAGAACCAGGCGGAAGTAGCGCTCCTTGGACCTGGTCCAGGCTCGGGTGGGGCAGTAGTGGACGCAGACGCCGCAGCCCACACATTTGGCGGTGTCACGGACGATCTTATTGTTGACCATGCTGAGGGCTCCGACGGACCGGCGCTGGCAGTAGTCTACGCATTGACCGCAGGAGACGCAGCGGTCGGGGTCGTACTGAGGCTCTGTCATGCCGATGATGCCGAAGTCAGCCAGGCGAACCTTGGCGCAGTCGTTGGAACAGCCGGTGAAGGCGATCTTAACGTGACGGTCATTGGGGAAGATGGTATTCTCCATCTTCTGAGCAAAAGCGGTGGTGTCATAGCAGCCGAAGGGGCAGAGTCTTGCGCCCGGGCAGGCCTCGACATTGCGGGTGCCGGAGGAGGGATAGCCGGTATCGGGGGTCTCCTGGTTGATATGTAGAGAGTCGATGACCAGCTGGATCTCCTTGTTGACAGCGTCCATGTCCTCGAACCGGATGCCGGGGATCTCAATGCCCTGGCGGTTGGTGATGTCGATGACCCCCTTGCCGTATTTCTCAGCGATCTCAACGACCCGTCCCAGGGACTTGGAGTCAATGACTCCGCCGGGAATACGCACGCGGGATGCGGTCTCGCCTCTCACCTTGGAATAGCGGAAGGCGTTCTTCTTCATCTTGCCGACATTTATATCTAAGCTTCCCATCTTGCCCTCCTTAATCCATCATATCCTTGGCCTGGCTGTAGTTGAATACGGGTCCGTCCAGGCAGATATACTTGTCATTGACGCGGCAGTGACCGCATTTCCCGAGCCCGCAGCACATCTTGCGCTCGTAGGATACGGTGATCTGATCATCCCGAAAGCCTCTCTTCTTGAGCTCGATGATGGTGAATTTCATCATGGGAGGGGGGCCGACCACAACTGCCTTGGCGGTGGGAATATCCCGGAGGGGAAGGTCGGCGATGTACTTGGTGACAAGGCCGATATTGCCCTTGTAACCCTGAGGAGCGCCATCGACGGTCAGGGTCAGGTTCAGGGCATCATCCCAGCGCTTCAAGTCATCCCGGAAGAGCATGTCATCCGGGCTTCGGAAGCCGGCAATGACGTATTTATCCTTGGCGTTGTCCATAGAAGATAGTGCGTCAATGACGCCGCGGACGGGGGAGACGCCGGTGCCTCCGGCGACCACGACCGTCTCGCCGCTGCGGTAGAGGTCCACGTCAAATCCATTGCCGTAGGGGCCCCTCAGGAGAAGATTCTGTCCGACATAGGCCTCAAAGACCTCGTTGGTGACGCGGCCGACCCTCCGGATGGTCAGGTCGACATAATTGGAGCCGATCCCGGAGACAGAGATGGGAGCCTCGCCGAATTTGGGGACGGAGACCTCAAAGAACTGTCCGGGCTTGACCGGGCCGGTGAATTCCATGCGGAAGGTGTATTCCTTAGCCGTGTGCTTGATCACCGCGAGAATCCTGGAAGGGAAGGGGAGATACGCGTTCTCAGTCATTTATTGTTCCTCCTTTCCGAGGCAGGAAACCGCATCGGTGACCTTATTCAAGATATTCGAGTAGGAGATGTACTCAGGGCAGGCGTCGTCACAGCGGCCGCAGCCGATGCACATATTTTCGCCGAACCGCTTCTTGTGGTCCGAGATCTTGTGAAGAACCCGGTAGCGCATGCGCTCCCCCTGGCTCTTTCTGTACTCGCCGCCGCCGGCGACATTGGTGAAGCCGTCGACCATGCAGGCGGCGGCAACTCTGCGGCGCTCACCCACCTTGCCGTTCTCATTGTAGAAGATGTCCTGCATGGTATAGCAGGTACAGGTGGGGCAGACATAGTTGCAGCGGCCGCAGCCGATGCAGCGGGCAGAGTACTCGTCCCAGAGGGGGTGCTTCAAGATGGCGTTGGGAACCCGATCGGGTACACGGACGGAGAACTGATTCTCCAGGACATAAGAGGGAACGATATCAGCCGTCTGACCGTCCCGGAAGAAGGAGGCGAAGCTCTCATCGGGGACATCACAGGCGTAGCCGTCTCCATTCGGCTCTACCGAGAAGACATAGCCGTCTTCCGACCGGTTGCTGCCCATGGACACACAAAAGCAGTTCTGATAGGACTGCTTACAGCCGATCAGAACGAATTTGACCAGGTCACGGCGTCTCTTGAAGAACCAGTCGGGGGTCCAGCCGTTGTTCAAGTACATGTCATCCTGGCGCCGGACCGCGTGGAGATCACAGCTGCGCAGGAAGATGAGCACCGGCTTGTCGGGGATATCTGCGGCCTTGACCTGATCCTCCGTGAAGAAGAGAAGGGTCTCGGACAGGGGAGTTAAGAACTCCTTAAATGCGTAGTCGGATTTTCGCTCCAATTCGATCTCAGAGGCTTCGCTTACAAAGTCATAGCGGACGATATCCGTGTCAGTAAAGCGGCCGGTACCTTCCTTGAGAACGGGAGCATAGATAAGATACTGCTCTTTGAGAGCGTCGAGGGTCTTGGCAAAACCATCGGCAGTTAGTTGAAAGCCCACCTGTGTCTCCTTTCGTGAACCGGAAAACAGCAGCAAAGGGCAGTTCTTGCCCCGGGGACCCGCTGTTTTCGTAGCTTAAATAGATGCCGGTATCTGTGCGAGCCGTCGGATTCGGCCCTGTCCCCTTCTCCCATACAGGGGATTTATCAGATACAGTCAAAGTGTAGCACAACCAGTATATCTTCAAAATCAAGATATGTATGTTTTATGTACAACATATGATCCCTTGTTCGATTTCATCCGGAGGAATTGCGCCCGGGAGGAGTTGCGTCAGAAAGGAGATGTCAGCGAAGAACCTGGGTCCTCTTTCGGTACTTCAGAGGTGTGATCTTCTGCCATTTCTTGAAGACGTTTTGAAACTAGGCCTGGGCGGGTCCGCGATTGGCTGGGCTCTTGGGGCAGTCGGCTACAATGCGAAGTTGGAGGTCGCTCCTGCGGCAACGAAGATGGCTATTTACGGATTCTCCATCGTAATCCCCCTGGTCACTCTCATTGTCATGTTCATCCTCCTGTCCAGGTTCGATCTGGAGGCCAGGCTCCCCAAGATGCGTGAGGAGATGGAAGAGCGCAGGAAGGCGCAAGCATAATCGAAGGGGCCTGTCTTCTCAAATAGGACTGGGCAGAAAGAAGGGAAGCGGTTAGAATAAGCACGGAACTTACCGTTTCATTTGGGTCTGCCTATGGGAGAAGAGGTGGCTATGGCCTGGTATCAAAAAGATCGTGCAGAAGTAGAGCGCCTGCTCGCCAGCGGTCCAGAGGGCTTGTCTGAGACAGAGGCGGCCAAGCGGCTGGAGGAGTACGGGCCCAATCTGCTGGAGGAGAACGCCGAGCAGTCGGTCTTTCGGATCTTCCTGGGTCAGTTCGCTGACCTGATGGTGATCATTCTGATTGCGGCAGCCCTGGTCTCTGCCTTTACGGGTGACGCCGAGTCCACCCTGGTCATTCTATCCGTCCTTGTCCTAAACGCTGTCCTGGGCACGATCCAGCAGGTCAAGGCCAGGAAATCTCTGGAGGCTCTTAAGTCCCTGTCCTCGCCCAAGGTCAAGCTGATCCGGGACGGGGTCAAGAGGGAGATCGACTCGTCCCTGCTGGTCCCCGGCGATCTGGTCACCTATGAGGCCGGAGATATGGTGGTGGCCGACGGACGCATTCTCGAGAACTTCTCCCTAAAGGTCAACGAGTCCTCGCTGACCGGGGAGTCCGTCAATGTCGACAAGTCGGATCTTGTCATTGAAGGTCAGGCCGCTCTGGCTGACCGGATCAATATGGTCTATTCCGGAAGCCTGGTCACATACGGCCGGGCTTACGTCATGGTCACGGAGACCGGCATGGAGACAGAGCTGGGCCGGATTGCGGGACTCATGAATGCCACCGGGGACAAGAAGACGCCCCTCCAGCTGTCCATGGATGATTTCTCAGGGAAACTGGCCCTGGCGATCATTCTGATCTGTGCGCTTGTCCTCGGGCTCTGCATCTGGCGGGGGATGGGGCTTGTGAACGCCCTTCTATTCGCCGTGGCCCTGGCGGTCGCGGCGATCCCGGAGGCCCTGTCCTCCATCGTCACGATTGTCCAGGCCATGGGGACCAGGAAGATGGCCAGAGAGCAGGCCATCATCAAGAAACTGGCCGCAGTGGAATCCCTGGGCTGCGTCTCCGTCATCTGCTCCGACAAGACGGGAACTCTGACCCAGAACAGGATGACGGTCCAGGAGATCTATGTGGGCGCCAAGCTCTATCGGGACAAGGAACTGGACGTCAGCAAGCAGCTTCACCGCTATCTCCTCTATGCCGCAGTCCTGGACAACGACTCGTCGATTGTGGACGGAGAGGGAATCGGGGACCCGACGGAGTATGCCCTCCTGTCGATGTACCGAAACATTCAGGGCCTGGACCTGGACGGAGACCGGCTGGCCCTGTCGGACAGCCTGCTCCGCTCCATGGCGGGGCGTCTGGAGGAGATCCCCTTTGACTCAGACCGCAAGCTCATGTCCTCCAAGCACTTGATTCACGGGAAGGAGACCGTCTTCAGCAAGGGAGCGGTGGATGTCCTCTTAGGCCGATGCCCTCGGATTCGCCTGGACGACGGGATTAAGCCCATGACGCAGGAGATGAGGGAGGAGATTCTGGCACAGAACCAGAGATTTTCGGACCGGGGGCTTCGTGTCCTGGCCTTCGCATATAAGGAGAGTGAGGAGGAGCTGAAGCGGGAGAATGAGACGGGATTTATCTTCCTGGGTCTGATTTCCCAGATGGACCCTCCCCGTCCGGAGTCGGTGGAAGCAGTTGCACAGGCCAGGGCAGCGGGCATTCGAACCATTATGATCACCGGGGACCACAAGCTGACGGCAAGCGCCATCGCAAGATCCATCGGAATCTTCCATGAGGGGGACAAGGCCCTGACCGGGCAGGAACTGGACGCCCTGTCTGACCGGGAGCTGGATGCGCAGATTGAGAAGATCAGTGTCTATGCCCGCGTCTCTCCGGAGAACAAGATCCGCATCGTGGATGCCTGGCAGAAGAAGGGCAGGATTGTAGCCATGACCGGTGACGGGGTCAATGACGCTCCGGCCCTCAAGAAGGCGGATATCGGCGTCGCCATGGGTCTGACCGGGACAGAGGTCTCCAAGGACGCGGCCTCCATGATTCTCGCAGATGATAACTTCGCGACCATCATCAAGGCAGTGGCCAATGGCCGCACAGTCTACAACAATATCCGAAATGCTGTCCTCTACCTGCTCTCAGGCAACCTGTCGGCCATCATCGCCGTCCTATACACATCCCTTATGGCCCTGCCCATCCCATTTGCGGCAGTCCAGCTCCTCTTCATCAACCTGGTGACAGACTCCCTGCCGGCCCTGGCCATCGGGATGGAACCATCGGATCCGGATGTCTTAATGAAAAGACCGCGTGATCCCAAGGAAGGGATTATCACGCGGGCTTTTGCTGGTCTTCTGATCGGACAGGGGGCTCTGATCGCGGTCTGCGTCATTGCGGCATACCGGCTTGGCCTGGCTGGCCCCGGGGCAAGCGCCGCCGCCTCCACCATGGCCTTCTCGACCTTGACTTTGGCCAGACTCCTGCACGGTTTCAACTGCAGGAGCCGGCACAGTCTGTTTCGGATCGGCTTCGCCGGGAACCGGTACAGCCTGGGGGCCTTTCTCCTGGGCCTGGTTCTGGTGATCCTGGTCCTCTTCCTGCCGCCCGTCATGCGGATGTTCTCGGTTGTTGCCCTGAACACGCAGCAGTATCTGGCAATCGCGGGCCTGGCCCTCCTTCCGACGCTTCTGATTCAGCTGGTCAAATTCCTCCGGGACAATCTGTCCGCTTCCTCTCAAACTTCGAATAGAAGAGGGCGGTGTTCCGGTTAAAGGAGGCCGTCCAGGAAATTATCTCTCTGGCTCCAGCTGATATTCTCCTGGAGCTTGTTCACCTTGGGATTGGAACAGTGAAATTTGCCGGTTTTCCTGAGGTCCGTGTGGATGACACAGGCGGTGAACTGGTCGGGCGCAAAGTCATCCAGGCCCTCGCCCTTTGGGCTGATGATCTTTCTTGTATTTTCGGGGATAGGATTATAAATATAAAAATAAATTAACAACCAGGAGACAGTGATTCTAAGTTGACATTTTAATTCGTGAATATGTGATGCGGATATAATAAATTGACAAAGTAAAATATTTACTACATAAATCCCGAATCAATTTGCGGCGCACTGGACTCTGTTTTCTGCCGCAGCTGTTCTGTCTTCTGTTCCGATTATGGTTGTTTTTATGGTGTTGCAAAAGTATATTCAGAATGGCCTTTTGGCAGGCGGGGTTAAAGGATAGAATAGTACTTGCAAGTATAGACCTCCCCATGCGGAGGAAGAGAGAAAAGACGTAGTCTTATTCATGGAAGAGGGGACTATGAGAATCGAGAAGATTGTTCTGAATGAGGAGAGGAATGTCAGCCTGACGGCCTATCTGCAGGATGTGGGCGGGGAGTTCGGCTTTCAGGATCGACCTGCGGTCATGGTTATGCCGGGCGGAGCCTATCTGTTCTGTTCTGACCGCGAGGCAGATCCGGTGGCGGCTGCCTTCCTAAGAGGAGGCTATCACAGCTTTGTTCTCCGCTATTCGGTTGGGGAGAACCGGACCTGGCCCAATCCCCTCTGTGACTATGACCAGGCCTATGCCTACATTGCAGATCACGCCGGAGACTGGGGAGTGGACATGAATCGCCTGGCAGTTGCCGGCTTCTCCGCCGGAGGACACCTGGCGGGGGCGGCAGCTACATTGGCGAGACACCGCCCGGCAGCGGCGATCCTGGGTTATGCTGTAGTTACGGACCAGGTCAGAGAGGTCTGTGACGCGTCCGATATGCCGGATGTGACAACTTGTGTTGATCACAAGACGCCGCCCTGCTTTATTTTCTCATCCCGCTCGGATCCAACGGTTAAGATCTCCAACTCCCTCCGGATGATGGAAGCCCTGGATGCGGCGGGAATTACCTTTGAGAGTCACATCTATGCCGGAGGCCCCCACGGATTCAGCACAGGAGAGTATTGGCTTCATACCAGGTCAGACAAATTCTGTGATCGGATTCCCCATTGGGTAGATGATGCGCTTGGCTTCCTGGCTGATGTCATGGGAGAGAACCGGCCCTTCGCCGGCAAGATCGAACCCAGGTACGGCCGTCATATCAATGGGGATTGGGATGCCTATCTGTCCGCGGATTGCACCGTGAAGCGGATCCTGGGGAATCCCCGGGCGGTTGAGGCCATAAAACCCTTGCTTGAGCGGATACGAAGGGAGATGGAGTCTTTTGTCCCGATGATGGCCCCTGAGGATATGCTGCGGGCGGTCGAGGGGATGACTCTGGCGGAACTGCTCGCCGAGAGACAGATCCGCTATCGGGAGGAGGAAGTGAGGGGGCTTCAAGCAATCCCAAATGACAGGGCAGGAGATCTCTCGGACGGATCGGACAGATAGCCAAAAGCGAGGCGGCGCCTCGCTTTTATTAATTCTTCCAATATGAATTGCGGCAAAGTAAACCGCTTCATAAACAGATTGCTTCAATTGATTATTTCTTAAAATGATTACTTCTTAAAGCCACTCCTTTTTCTCAGCAGGGGGTCCAAGATCTTCTTTCGGATCCGCAGGGACTCGGGCGTGACCTCCAGGAGCTCGTCGGTGTCGATGAAGTCGATGGCCTGCTCCAGAGACATGATCTTAGGAGGGGTCAGGGTCAGAGCCTCATCGGCGGAAGACGACCGGGTATTGGTCAGGTGCTTCTTCTTGCAGACATTGAGCTCGATATCCTCAGAGCGGGAGGACTGGCCGATCACCATGCCGGAGTATACCTTCTCACCGGGTCCGATGAAGAGGGTGCCTCTGTCTTGCGCGGCGAAGAGACCGTAAGCGACGGAAATACCTGTCTCAAAGGAGATGAGGGAGCCCGTAGCCCGGTACTCGATGTCGCCCTTGTAGGGTTCGTAGCCGGCGAATTCCGTGTTCAGGATCCCGTTGCCCTTGGTATCTGTCATGAAGTCGCCCCGGTAGCCGATCAGCCCTCTGGAGGGGATCTTGAACTCCAGGCGGGTATAACCGCCCTGGATGGGGTTCATACTGCGAAGCTCTCCCCTGCGGGCGGACAGCTTCTGAATGACAGCTCCCTGGAACTCATCGGGGACATCAATATAGGCGATTTCCATGGGCTCTAACTTCTTGCCCTTCTCGTCCTGCTTATAGAGAACTTCTGCCTTGGAGACGGCAAATTCGAAGCCCTCGCGGCGCATCTCCTCGATCAGGACGGACAGGTGAAGTTCGCCGCGGCCGGATACCTTGAAGGTATCGGCGGAGTCCGTGTCCTCGACCCGGAGGGAGACATCCGTGTTGAGCTCTCGCATGAGACGGTCCCGGATGTGGCGGGAGGTGACATATTTACCCTCCTGTCCGGCCAGGGGAGAGTCATTGACGATGAAGTTCATGGCGATGGTGGGGTCGGAGATCTTCTGGAAGGGAATTGCCTCCGGCTCACCGTCCGTTCCGCAGATGGTGTCTCCGATGTGGAGGTCTGAGATGCCGGAGATAGCCACGATAGAGCCGATCCTGGCCTCCTCGACCTCGACACGGTTGAGACCGTCGAATTCAAAGAGCTTGGTGATGCGGACATTCTGTCTGGCATCCGGATTGTGGTGGTTGACAACAACAGCCGTCTGATTGAGCTTGAGAGAGCCGTTTGAGATCTTGCCGACGCCGATGCGGCCGACGAACTCATTGTAGTCAATGGTGGAGATCAGCATCTGCGCATTGGCGTCCGGGTCTCCGGTGGGAGCCGGGATCTTATCGATGATGGCGTCGAAGAGGGGCGTCATGTCCTTCTTCTCATCATCCAGGTCAGCAATGGCATAGCCCTCCCGCGCAGAGGCGAAGAGGAAGGGAGCATCCAGCTGTTCCTCGGTGGCGTCCAGATCCATGAGGAGTTCCAGGACCTCATCCTCGACCTCAAGAGGACGCGCATCCGGACGGTCCAGCTTATTGACAACAACGACAATGGGAAGCGCAAGAGCCAGGGCCTTGCGCAGGACGAACTTGGTCTGGGGCATGACACCCTCAAAGGCATCGACCAGGAGAATGACGCCGTCGACCATTTTCAGGACGCGCTCCACCTCCCCGCCGAAGTCGGCGTGCCCCGGGGTATCGATGATGTTAATCTTGGTATTCTTATAGGTAACAGCCGTGTTCTTAGAGAGGATGGTGATACCGCGCTCGCGCTCGATATCATTGGAGTCCATGACACGCTCCTGAACCTCCTGGTTCTCGCGGAAGATACCGGATTGCCGTAAGAGCCCGTCGACCAGGGTGGTCTTGCCGTGATCAACATGGGCGATGATGGCTACGTTGCGTATGTCGTCTCTAGACTGAATCATTGTGACCTCTTTCTCTGCCGTAAAATCGACTTTCCTATATTAGCACAATCTATTAAAACTGCAAGAAGCCGGGGGCATATCGCGGCAATTGATTCTTGCAGGGGGCATATGATAGAATTTTCACAAGTTCTATACAGCCGGCTGCAAGTGTCAGCGGAGCTTATACAGAGGCAGAAGGGGTCCGGATATGCCGCAGGGCAGGACCTGATCCGCTTCGACAGGAGCAAATATGCAAGAAGGAAAGATAACCGTCTATTACGGAGAGGGCTACGGTAAGACCTCTGCCGCGATCGGAAACGCGATCAAGGTGGCCTCCACCGGAGGTTCCGCTACGATGATTCAGTTCTTAAAGGGGCAGCTGAGTGAGGACTTCTTCAGCCGCCTGGAACCGGAGATCAAGGTCTTTCGTTTTGAACAGAACATCGAGGGCTATGATGACCTGACCCGCGAGGAGCAGGAAGAGGAGAAGAAGAACTTCGAGAATGCCATCATGTTCGCCAAGAAGGTCCTGACCGTGGATGAATGTGACCTTCTGGTCCTGGATGAGGTACTCGGTGTCATAGAGCGAGGCCTGATTCCGGCAGAGGCCCTGGTGGAGGTCCTCTCGGTCAAGTCTCCCCCGGTCTCCGTCATCCTGACCGGAAATCACCTGCCGGATGCCATTCGGCAGATCGCGGACACGGTCTATGACATTGTGCCAGAGAAACTGCCTGCCGGCAGTTGACACCGGCGGCCCATAGAGAGTATATTGCTAGTGTCGAGCAGGTCTCGGCAGACAACTGAATTCTGTCGAGAGATCGACAGCACAAGGTAGAGGTTGCGCAGATTAAGAGTAGCTGAGTGGATGCGGCAGACGCAGGTGAAGTTCAGTGGAAGGAATCCGTGCCGAAGGGAGCGCTGTTGCGGGCGACTCCCTGGGTGCAGTCTGAAGAAGGCTGCAACTGTCATCTGATAAGATGGGGCGCTATCAGTGATCATTTAGAGGAATGATGACCGGCTGTGCCCCAGCCGGTCTTATTTTATGATCCCTTCCGGGGGCTCGTCCCGGCCGGGGATGAAAGGAGAGCATATGCCTGTTTTCAGAGGAAGCGGAGTCGCCATTGTCACTCCCATGAACGAGGATCAGACGGTCAATTACGCCAAGCTCAAGGAATTGATCAACTACCACATTGATCATGGAACCGACGCGATCATCATCACCGGGACCACCGGTGAGAGCCCGACCCTGTCCGAGGAGGAGCACAAGGAGGTCATCCGGGCGGCAGTTGATTATACCGGGGGCAGGATTCCTGTTGTCGCGGGCACAGGATCCAACTCGACGCTCACAGCCATCCAGCTGACTCAGGCCGCAGAGGAGGCGGGCTGTGACGCTGCTCTTGTCGTGACGCCCTATTACAACAAGGCGACCCAGAAGGGCTTGATCGAGCACTACGAGGCGATCGCGGACGCCACAAGGCTTCCCATCATTGTCTACAACGTGCCGGGCAGGACCGGGACTAATGTCCAGCCCCAGACCATGGCAAAGCTCTTTTGGGAGAGGGACAACATTGTCGGACTCAAGGAGGCAACCGGGAATATGGCGCAGGCCTCAGAGACCATGCGCCTGTGCGACGGGAAGCTGGAGCTCTACTCCGGAGAGGACGGACTGGTTGTCCCCCTGCTCTCGATCGGCGGCGTCGGTGTTATCTCAGTCATCGCAAACATCGCGCCCCAACACACCCACGACATGGTGCAGGCCTTCTTCGATGGGGATGTGAAGCTGGCGGCCAAGATGCAGCTGGAGTCCTTGGACATGGTGAACGCCCTCTTCTGTGAGGTCAACCCCATCCCGGTTAAGACAGCCATGAATATGCTGGGCGCCGACTGCGGTCCCCTGCGGGCCCCCCTGTGCTCGATGGAGCCTGAAAATGCGGCTCGACTCAAGGCTTCTCTCGAGGCCTTCGAGGAGCATATTGATCTGTAAGAGAAGGAGGAAAGAAGCATGGTGAAGGTGATTATGCATGGCTGCAAGGGTCATATGGGAAGAATGATCACAGAGATCATTGAAGAAGACCCTGAGATAGAGATTGTGGCCGGTGTGGACCGCTGTACGGAACCGGAGGACTCCTACCCGGTATTTACGGATATCAGGGATTGTCATGTAGATGCGGATGTCATTATTGATTTCGCAAATGCCTCGGCCGAGGATGCCCTGCTCGATTACTGTGTGGCAGAGCAGATCCCCCTCGTCCTCTGTACGACCGGACTCTCGCAGGCGCAGCTTGACCATGTGAGAGAGGCGGAGAAGGAGGTGGCGGTTCTCAGGTCTGCCAATATGTCCCTGGGAATCAATACGCTGATTGACCTGCTTCACAGGGCCTCGGATGTATTCTGCAGGGCAGGATTTGACGTCGAGATCGTGGAGAAGCATCACAATCGGAAGCTGGATGCACCCTCAGGCACGGCCATCGCCCTGGCGGACGCGGTCAATGAGTCGCAGGAGAATTCCTACCACTATGTCTATGACAGGAGTCAGCAGCGCCGGGCCCGCGATCCGAAGGAGATCGGGATTTCCTCTGTCCGCGGGGGGAATATTGTCGGGGAGCATGAGGTCATCTTCGCGGGCATGGATGAGCTGATCAGCTTCCGCCACACCGCCTACTCCAGGGCCGTCTTCGGCAAGGGGGCGGTTGAGGCAGCCAAATTCTTGGCGGGAAAGCGGGCCGGCCACTATGATATGGCGGACGTGATTGCGGCCGGAAGTTCGTCGCAGCTGTGACGGCCACTTGTCAATTCTCGAATGAATCGGCAAAGAGAGGCTTGCCCCCAGGTGGAATGGGACCATCCGGGGGCAAGCCTCTTTTCTTATAAAAAGTCCCCTATATATGGATTGAGACCGGAATCGTCGGGCCGGGTCAAAAGCGACTCAGATCAGAAGAGGAGTTTTCGCACATCCTCCGCCTGATAGACAACCTGGTTTGGACCCGATTCATCCGTCTCAAGCAGGTAGAGGGCATGAGCGACCAGGTGCTCTGCGGCCTGCTCTAAGTCACGGACTCCGGAGACCTTGGAATAGCGGTCAATGATGGCGTCAATGGCCTCATCCGTGAAGCGGATCTCAGATCGGGACAGTCCCATCCGGTCCATGGTCTTGCGCAGGGAGTAGTCGCGGAAGATGACCTTCTTCTCCGCGGGACTGTAGTCCGGGATGTCGATCTGGGCAAAACGGGTCAGAAGCGGAGCGGAGATGAACTGGCGGTCGTTGGCCGTTGCGATAGGATAGACGCCGGAGGTTGGGATCATGCACTCCATATAGTTGTCCGTGAAGCCGATGTTGTCCAGGAGGGTCAGGAGGGCGTCAGCGGGGTTGCCGCTGTTGGCATTGATTCCGGCCTTATCAAGCTCGTTGATGATGAAAACCAGGTTAGAGGAACCTGCCTGCTGGAAGGCCTCCATGATCTTGCCGGGCTTGGCGTTGGTGTAGACGCGGGGAGACCCGGTCAGAGCCTCTGTGTCCCGGATAGCACTCATATCCAAGGAGGTCCAGGGGAGTTTCAGGATGCGGGCCACGGCGTAAGCGACACGCGACTTGCCGGTTCCCGCGGGCCCGACCAAGAGAAGTCCGTAGGCCGGAAGCGTGTGGGTCCGGTTGATCTGGATGATGGTCTCGATGATCCGCTGCTTGACCGCCTCCATGCCGTAGAGCTCCTCGTCGAGGATCCGCTTGGCCTCTGCCGGATCAATTGGGGGGAAATAGTTGCCCTGCCACTGGACATTGAGCATGATGGAGAGAGCGCGCTGGGCGTGCTTTTGCTCCTCGGTGCTGACGGACTCAGACTTGACCATGGCGATCTGTCGGCGGGACCAGTTCAAGATATTGGAGGGCAGGGCATCTTGGGCGCAGTTGACATAGTCGATGATGGCCGGCATGTCGGTCATCAGCATGGTCTGGTCGGATAAGTCCAGCTCCTCCTCGGTCTCCTTAGGCAGAGTTTCCTTGGGATTGGAGGCCAGCATGCGGCGGATGACCAGTTGGAGGAAGTCATTATTGGCCGTCTGCAGGATGCTGTTGGCATTCAGGTCGACGGCGGTGATCTTGTAGACCGCATAGCCGCTGACATGGGTCAGACCGTGGCGGTCACGGAGCGGATCGGTCCGGGAGGCATCGAAGTGGCGGCCGGACAGCTTGACTGCGATGTGGCAGCCGCCCAGCCAGGAGAGCAAATGGACAAAGCGGCGGTCCAGCTGGAGGATCTTGACAGAGGTCGCAGAGCCCTGGTAGATGAATTCGAAGGCCGTCTGCCGGGCGGGATCCGTGAAGGCTCCGACCTGGTGATGGGGGATCCGGTTCATAGGGTCGGAGAGGATCATAAGGGGATGCCTCTCATCCGCCTGACGATTGGTCTGGAAGAGCAGTTGCCAGGAGGCTTCCAGCCCGGGATGGTCTGCCTTCGGACCAGGGGGGAGGGTCGGCAGCTTGGAAATCCCATCCATCTTGCTTACAGGGGAGGTCGCGGGACTTGCTCCGGCTTGATCCGGGGGGAGGGAGGCCGCCGGATCGATATTGGCTCCGGTCAAGGCTGCGCCGGCCTTCCTGTCATTTCCGCCGGCAGTGGAAGATTGGATTTCCTGCGTCAGGGCATCCAGGAGGTCGTCGGCCTTTTTGTCGGCTGACCGAAGCGCCTCCTTGCCGGCCCCGATGATATCAGAGGTCTTGTCGATCAGACCCTTCTTGAAGTCATTTACGGCCGCATCAGGATCTTTTTGGTCCTCGATCTCCGGCTGATCATAGCCCCCGTTCAGCCAGTGGGCGATGGCGGATCGGGTCGGCTTATGACCTCTTGCGCCGGCCTCCCAGGTCCGGTCGAGCGCCCGCAGCTCCTTCTCCTGGTCGCTGTTGATGCTATCGGCGGGCACAATGACGCCCAGTCCCTTGTAAGTACTCAGGACGGAGTCGATTTCCGCATCGGTCACAGACCCACGATCGCCTACAAGATTATCCCAGAAAGCGCGGATTTCATCCTTTCCGGCATCATCCAGGAAATCGCTGAAGCGCAGGCCGTCCTGCTCTAATATCATGTCAAAGAGATTGCTCATAGCCGTCCTCCAAATCTGCCTCTCATCATAGCAGATCGCGCAGTGGATTTCGTGAGCAAAAAGGACAAATGCCCATTTGCTGAGAAGGACCTGTCGAAACTTTTGCCTTTACTTCTTGAGATAATCTTTATACTAAGATGATATATTGCCATAAGATAAGACCTCCTTTCGTTTTTCTGATACTTTGATGTGGCGATGGATAAGACTTCCCCAAAAAATCGGATAGCTTTTATCCGATTTCTTTTGGGAAGTACACAAGGGGTAGGAAATTTATTTCCGTAGGGGAGTGTAGCTCCCCTGTATCAGCGTTAGCTGATATGCCCTCTGCTAAGAGCCTTCGGAGAACGCACACACCCTTTAGGGTGTATAAGTGCACCCTTGTAAACAAGGGACTATTCCTCGATGTCCGTTACTTTCTCTTGTGTTTCTGTATTTTGATTTTCGCTTTGTCCTCGCTTCCCTATGATTTTTAGAATTTTTCGATTGACTTCTTCTTTGATGTTTGGGAATGTGATGAGCTGATAGAATTCATCTTTGGTAAAATTCTTACTCTCGGTAAAGATACTTTCAAAGCCTGCTCCTTTTTTATAAAGCCGTCTATCTCTTTTCTTTCGTTCTTCCTGTTTCTGCTGACTGATGAGCTTTTTTCTTTTGTTTTGTAACTGCTTGATTTCTTCTTCTGCCATTAAAATTTTTTCGTCTATATTTTTCATTTTCTGTTTTCCTTTCTTTCTGTTTTCAGGCAAAGAAAAAACAGTAAACCATTTTTGATTTACTGTTTCTCATAAATTGTTTCTTACCTGACTGTTATCTTGCTTCACTAACATACTTTTGAATTGAATTGCAAGCATATTCAGCTGTTCCAACTCCAAATCTATCTATATTACTTTTGAATTCAGGGTTTTCTTTATATCCATAACCTATACCTGAAAATGCTTCTATTGAACAATCAAAAGAATACTGACGGATGTATTCATGTAAACTCTTTGCAAGCTCAACATTTTCTTTTGATGTTGCTTCAACTCCTTTAGCCATATTTTCTGCAAATGAAGTGAATATTTGATTTAGCTTTTCTGTAAATTCTACTTCTTTTCCCTTTAGAGTTTTCATAGATTTTTCAATTACATCTTTTCCATACTTATCAATTGCCATTTCTTCATACTTCTGATTGTCTTGATAAACAAATCCACTAAATTTTTCTTTTGTTGACATAGTAATTTTCCTTTCTTCATAATCAATAGTTTTTTGTAATGTTTCCATCAATGTTAAGAGCTTCTCTTTTTCCTTTTGCATTAAGTTCAATTGTCTTTTCAAGTGAGTTAATATTTCGGTATTATCTTTTTCTATTAGTGATTTAATCTTTTTTAATGGAAACCCCAAATATTTGTAAAATAGTATTGTTTGTAAACATGCCATATCTTCTTCTGTATAATACCTATATCCATTCTCTGATTTTTGGGGAGACAGCAAACCAATCTTATCATAATGATGTAACATTCTTACTGACACACCACTAATCTCACTTGCTTTTTTTATCATGTACATGTACCTACCTCCTAACAATTTATATTCTAAACTATGACATTATGTTATAGTCAATATTTTTTTTAGAAATATTTTTATTTTATTTTTCTTGCTTAGAATGTATTACCTTAAACAGTTTATCTTGAAATGTTTCCTTGCTGTTTTTGTCAAAATATATCTCCGTTACAAAGGTCTTGCCCTTTATATTTTTTGTTAGAATACCGTCGGGCTTTCGGTGTCGGGGTTGTTCTTCTATCTGTTTTTCTTTGATGTCTGTTTTCTCACTTTCTGCCATTCAGTTCCTCCTTTCGACTTGCACAAAAAAAGATTTCCTGTGATTAGGAAACCTCTTTTTGTATTGGTTGATATTTGATTTTAGGTTGTTGCTTGTAGCTTCTTTCTTGCTCTGTATTCTCGTGCTTTTATCCGTTCATACTCTCTCAACTTTTCAAGATTTTTAGCTTGGTATTCTTTGGAATATGCCCTGTGATATGCTCTTGATTTTTCTTATAATGGGTCAGTTTTCAAGACAAAAATCCGAGATTTTTATAATGAACTGATATCCATAGTTATGAGAGTATTGATACCCTGAGTTACGGATGTTCAAGCTATATTCCTGGCTTCCTCATAAAGCATTGCCGGGTAATACACAGAAGCCATAGATTTTTATCATCAGCTAAAGGGCGCTGTCCTCGACGCTGTGGACGAAGGACTGATTCCGCGTGATCCCACCAGGAAGGTGATTATTAAGGGGAGAGCCCCTTCACAGAAGAAGATCAAATTCTTGAATCGGTCAACGGCATTCTGGAGAGGCGCTGCAAGAAGGCGGGGATTCCGGTGATTTCAGTCCACGGGCTTCGCCATATACATGCCTCTATTCTCCTGTATGCCGGGGTCTCCATTGCAAGTGTGGCCAGAAGATTGGGACATGCCAATATGACAACAACGCAGAAGACCTATCTCCATGTCATTCAGGAATTAGAAAATCAGGATATCGGTCTTGTCATGAGGTTGCTGTCGAATTTGATATAAGGAAGCGGGAAAATGCCGGCGAGGGACTTACATTTTTCGAGAGAGGAGGTTATAATGTCTTCAGTTAGCAATGACTAACAATGAAGACGTCCACAGAATGGAGGAAGGAAAATGAGCAAGGTTGCAATTGTGTACTGGTCTGGCACAGGGAATACGGAGGCCATGGCCAAGGCGGTCTCAGAGGGCGTGCAGAAGGCAGGCGGCCAGGCAGACCTGATCGCAGCGGCAGATTTTAACTCTGCGCAGATCGCTTCTTATGATGCTTTCGCCTTCGGCTGCCCCTCAATGGGAGCTGAGGTCTTGGAGGAGACTGAGTTCCAGCCCATGTGGGATGAGGTCAAGGACTCTCTCGGCGCCAAGAAGGTGGCCCTCTTCGGCTCCTGGGGCTGGGGCGGCGGCATCTGGATGGACGACTGGAAGGCCGATGCAGAGGGAGCCGGCATCAGCCTGGCCTGTGATCCGGTCATCTGCAACGATGCTCCGGACGATGAAGCGGTTGAGGCCTGCAAGGACCTGGGCGCAGCTCTGGTGTAAGCTGAAGCCCAAAGAAACCGGATGAAGCCGAATCGAATCTTAAAATTGTTACAGGCCATACAAAGCCAGGAAGAATCCCCCGGGGCATAAGAGCTCCGGGGGATTCTCTCGTGGTGCGCCCGGCGGCGCACGTTTCTAACCGGTGCAAGTCCGGAATCCGCCCGGTAGTGGGAAGGATATAGCCGAAGGCAAGGGTGTCCGCCGTGAGGTGGAATCTGAAGGAAGCCGGATTCTGGGAACCTACTAACCCGAGGGCAAACCTCTGGCCTGACGAACAGAAATCTCATATAAGGTTGTCGCTGAGGGTAAGACTGCCATACAAGCCGAAGCCCAATAACTACACGGAATCAGCGAAAATAGATGAGGCAGGTAGATGGAGGGAAAGAAACGTGTGGTACCCGGGGAGGCCTGTACGATAGGCTCTGAAAGGAGTAACCACCGTCGCAAGACAGTGCTGAACGTACAGGAGTCAGCAGAGGTCATAGTAGCGGCATAACCGTGAAGGACCGAATCAACAGGAGTCTTAAGTACGACCCGGAAAGGAAGAACGGGCACATGATTGCAGAAAACAAAGACAGCTGCTCGCAAAGAGATAGCGCGGAACGCAAAGGGTATGTGAGAGCGCACCGCTCGTTCAACCGGATATGGAAGGAAAGAGACAGTGCAGAGCCGGATATTCTCGGAAAGATCCTGGATAAGGGCAACCTGAACCGGGCCTATAAGAGAGTAAAGGCAAACAAAGGAGCGCCCGGAATCGATGGGATGACCATCGAGGACGCGCTTCCATGGCTGAGGGAACATCAAAGCGAGCTGATCGCAAAAATACGGAGTGGACATTACACCCCATCGCCTGTGAGGCGTAAAGAGATCCCGAAGCCGGACGGCGGAGTACGAAAGCTTGGTATTCCGACGGTAATCGACCGCATCATCCAGCAGGCAATCGCCAGCAGTTGATGCCCATCTATGAGCCGTTATTTTCGGACGGAAGCTATGGCTACCGGCCGGGAAGAAGCGCGAAGGATGCCATTCAAAAGATCAAAGAGTACGCGGAAAAGGGATACACAAGGGCGGTAGTTCTTGACCTATCCAAGTACTTTGACACGATCGATCATGTAAAACTGCTTAATCTTCTGAGACAGAATGTCAAAGATGAAAGAGTGATTCAGATGATCAAACGGTATCTGAAGAGTGGCGTGATGGAGGACGGTGTTGTTGTTCGGACAACGGAAGGTTCCCCGCAGGGCGGAAATCTATCGCCATTGCTTGCGAACATCTATCTGAACGAATTCGACCAGGAATTCAAGAGACGAGGGGTGCCATGCATCCGCTATGCGGACGATATTGTTCTGCTGGCGAAAAGCGAGCGGGCATCTCAAAGACTATTGGAATCCGGTGTGAAGTATCTTGAGGGAGCCCTGAACCTGAGGGTGAACCGGGAGAAAAGCAGAACGGTCAGCGTGTTTGCAATCCGAAATTTTAAGTACCTTGGCTTCTGTTTCGGGAAAGGGAAGAACGGAGTATATATCCGCGTACACCCGAAGTCATACAGGAAGTTCAAGGATAAACTGAGGATGCTTACTTCCCGGAGCAGATGCGGCAGTATCGTAAAAGCCATGAAGCGAATAGAGGTTTCTGCGCGCGGATGGCTGAACTATTATGGAATTGCGGACATGAAGAGCAACATCGAAGACCTGAACGGGTGGCTGTACAGACGCATACGGATGTGTATCTGGAAGCAGTGGAAACTGCCACGGACACGTAAACGGAAGCTTCTCGGTCTGGGATTGCCAGAATGGGCCGCATGCAAGGGAGCATACAGTCGAAAGTCGTATTGGAGAACGGCGCATACGCCGTCGTTACAATGGGCTTTAAGTAAAGAAAGACTGATACACTGGGGCTATTATGATCTCGCCTCAGCGTACCAGTCCATGCACGTCAACTGTTGAAACCGCCGTGTACCGAACGGTACGCACGGTGGTGTGAGAGGACGGCGGCTAATCACCGCCTCCTACTCGATCGCCCGGCGGCTAATCACCGCCTCCTGCTCGATATGAAGTGCCAGGGGACTCTCTCATGGGAGGACGAAGGACAAGGTCCTTGTCTCTTCCTTGTGCTAAAATAATAATTTCTAAAAGAAAAGCGGACAGGCTGAACCGAGGTGGACCATGACAGCAGGTTGGAAGGAATATTTCTCAGGAGCAGAGTTGGAAGAGGGTGTCCGTCTCTGTCACAAGAAGGCGGTCAAGGGATTCATAGCCACGAAGGACAGCTGCATGGCCAGGGTCCTGGCGGACCGGGTCTATGATGTCTCGATTCGGGGCCTTTCAGAGGGAAGGCTCTCCATGGGCTGTAACTGCCTAAAGGCCCAGGAGGGGAAGAATTGCGCACATATGGCGGCGGTGCTCTTGTTCCGGCAGCAGGAGAAGGGAATCGACCTTTCGGAGAAGGAGGTCTTGTTCGGGGATGAGACAGAAGGCTACTTGGAAGAGGCGGACGCCTTCTTTCAGATCAGAAAGCTGACCGCCGACTTCAAGGCATCTCCGGACTTAAAAAGCCGGGCCAACGAGCTGATCGAACAGGGGAGAATGCGGGTCGATTTCTTCAAGATGCACTATGGATCCGGAGGCCGGGCGGACACGGCCTGGGCGGAGTTTCAGGCCCTCTATCGGCCTAATAGTTCCACATCTTTCGCCAGGCATCCGGGCAAGGTATACTTTTGCTTCTCACGAGATCGCTTTACGGATATCCGATGTGAGAACTGCCGGAGCTATCTCTTCGGTTACCGGAAGCATGAGATCTGCGTCCACGAGATGGCAGCGATCTACCTGCTCCAGGACTACATCAGACAGTACAATCCCGGAGATGCCACGGATGAGAGGGGAGACCGGTTCCTGTCCTCTTTCTCCCGCCTGGTGACGGCGCAGGAGGATGGAAGGCAGGGGGCAAATCCGATCATTCGGCTGATTCCCCGTCTCATTCAGGATGCAGAGGGGCTCACGCTCTCCTTTCGGATCGGGGTGAATCAATTCTATGTGGTCAAGGATCTGACGAATCTGGTGGACCTGGTCGAGGAGGGAGGTTCTCTGCCCCTGGGAAAGCGGGATACCCTGCATTTTCAGCAGGAGACCTTTCATGAGAGCTCCCGCGAGGCCTATTCCCTGATCCGGAGCCAGGTGGATGCCAGACTGCTTCTTGAGAAGCGCCTGAGTGACAGCTATCCCTATTACAAGCAGTCCTCCTTTCAGCTGGCTCAGGGGATGCCCTTGGAGGGGGATGCGGCGGACTTCCTCTACCGGTATCTCGAGGCGGGCCGGTCTGCAGAACTGCGTGATAAGACAAGGAGTGCAGGATATACGAGCCTGCGGCCGGGAAAGCATATTCCAAAGATCCGGCTTCGCATAGATCCTCTCCTGAACTTGGACAAGCTCGGCCCGGATCAGTTGGACAAGCTCTATCACAGGGCACTTGCGCAGGAAGGAGATGCCTATGCGGAGATCGAGGCCCATGAGCCCCACGCTGCTTCTGAGATGGCGGAGAGACTGGAGAATCTGGTCAGGCCGGAGGACCTCTATCGCCTGGCCGGTGGCACAGACATCATCTCGGCCTCCGATGTCCAGGGACTGATCGTAACCGGCGATCTGCCGGTGCAGATTCGGGGCAGGGAGGCCTCTTATGCGGTTTACGACGGGAAAATGGTCCGCTTCTCCAGGGAGGATGAGGAATCTCTGATGCCTTTGACCAAGGCGGCGGAGGGGAGATCTCTGCGGCTCTTTATCGGGAAGAAGCACCTGGCGGAGTTCTACTATAGGGTACTTCCCCGTCTGGAGGAAAATCCGAGGATCGCCATTTTAAAAGCAGCTGATTACGAGGCCATGGGAATTCTGCCGGAAGAGGCCGAGTTCTCCTTCCGGCTGGACATAGAGGACGGCCTCCTGCTGGCAGACGGCAAGGTCAGCTACGGGGACAGGACCTTTCCCCTGCTGCCGCAGGAAGACCGGCGGGATGTCTATGACGCGGGGAGGGATCCGGAGCAGGAGGCAAGGGCTCTGGCCGCCTTGCAGGCGGACTTCCCCTTCTATGAGAGAAAATGGGCCTCTTTCTGTAGAGAGGCGACGGACGACGCCATCTATGAGATCCTGGATTCCGGGATCGCTCGTCTTAAGCGCCTGGGCCGGGTGGAGGGGTCGGAGGCCTTCCGAAAGTTGTCCATCCACAATATGCCTCGGATTCGGGTTGGCGTGTCTGTGACCTCAAATCTCATGGACCTGGAAATTTCCACCGAAGACATGTCGACGGGAGAACTGATGGAGCTCCTGGACTCCTATCGGCGCAAGAAGGCCTACCACAAGCTCCGCAGCGGGGCCTTCATCCGCCTGGACCAGGAGGATTCCATGAAAATGCTAGTCCGGCTCATGGATGACACGGGGGTGAAGCCCGAGGATTTCACAGAGGGGAAGATGCGCCTGCCGCTCTACCGGGCCCTCTATATCAATCAGATGTTGGAGGATCACGACGCCATTGCCGCAGACAGAGACCGGGGCTTTCGCAAGCTGATCAAGGGCTTTAAGACCGTGGCAGAGTCGGATTATGATGTGCCCCGGAACCTGTCCGGGGTACTCCGCAAGTATCAGACTTATGGCTACAAGTGGATTCGGACTCTGGCGGCCAATCACTTCGGGGGGATTCTGGCCGACGACATGGGCCTGGGAAAGACCCTGCAGATGATTGCCGTCCTGGCAGCAGAGAAGAGGGAGCGCAGTGAGGGGGGAGGAGAGGTCAAGCGGCCGTCTCTGATTGTCTGTCCGGCCTCCCTGGTCTACAACTGGCAGGAGGAGTTGACCCGCTTTGCCCCGGAACTTCTTGCGGTTCCCGTAACAGGAATGGTCTCACAGAGGAAGGAGATTCTGGCCGACTGGAAGCAGACGGATGTCCTGATTAGCTCCTATGACCTGCTCAAGAGAGATATAGCCATCTATCGTAAGATGACCTTTGATTTTCAGGTCCTGGATGAGGCGCAGTACATCAAGAACCCCGGAGCGGCGGTCTCCAAGGCGGTCAAAATCATTCACAGCGACCATCGATTTGCGCTGACCGGGACGCCGATTGAGAATCGTCTGTCGGAGCTCTGGTCCATTTTCGACTTCCTCATGCCCGGCTTCCTCTATCGCTATGAGACTTTTCGGACGGACTTTGAGCTCCCGATCGCAAGAGAGGAGAATGAGGCGGTGATGGCCAGGCTGCGGCGGATGACAGGGCCCTTTATCCTGCGCAGGTTGAAGAAAGATGTCTTGAAGGACTTGCCGGCCAAAATAGAAGAGGTTCGCTATGCGCGTCTAGAGGGAGAGCAGAGAAAACTTTACGACGCCCGGGTGATCAGAATGCGATCTATGCTTGCGGTGACCGGAGAGGTCTATAACCGGAACAGAATCCAGGTCCTGGCGGAGCTGACCAAAATCCGGCAGATCTGCTGCGATCCATCGATCCTGATGGAGGGGTACAAAGGGAAGTCTGCCAAGCGGGAGGCCTGCCTGGACTTGATCACATCTGCCATTGACGGAGGACACAAGATGCTGGTCTTCTCTCAATTTACCTCCATGCTGGCCCTTCTGGAGGAGGACCTGGCCCGGGAGGGGATCTCCTTTTACAAGATTACGGGCGCTACCAGTAAGGAGGACCGCCTTCGTCTGGTGCATGCCTTCAACGAGGACGAGACCCCGGTCTTTCTGATCTCTCTGAAGGCGGGGGGGACCGGTCTGAATCTGACCGGGGCAGACCTGGTGATCCACTATGATCCCTGGTGGAATCTGGCGGCACAGAATCAGGCGACGGACCGGGCCCATCGGATCGGTCAGACCAGAGACGTCTCTGTCTTTCGCCTGATTGCAAAGGACACCATAGAAGACCGCATTCTCGACTTGCAGGAGAAGAAGAAGGACTTAGCGGATGCCATTCTGAGCGGGCGGTCAGATTCTCTGGGCCGGCTGTCTCAGGAGGAATTGCTGGACCTTCTGTCCTGAGCGGGTGAGACCTTCGAATCCCGGCAGAGCGGCTTCGGCCGTCGTGTGGTAGAATAGCGGAGTATCTACAACTGACTCGGAATGGATTCATCAGATCCGGCCGGGTCCAAGAAGAGATGGATCTGATTCAGACCGGAGAGGAAACGCAGGAAGAAGCATGACCAGGCATCAAGAGAAAAAAGACAGCTTTGCCCGGGAACTGACTCCGATGGAGAAGGAAGCCTATCAGGCCTATCGCCGGCTGATGGACGCCCTCTGCAAGTCGGATACAGTCCTTCTTCGCAGTCTGATGGATGAGAATGTCCGCATGAGCGGCGTCAACGGCAGAGACCGAAAGCTGGAGGAATTTCTGGAGGAACTGAAGCGGGGAGACATCTCCTATTCCGGGATTGAGCTGCAGAGGGTGCAGGTCCATCTTGTGTTCGAGGAAAGCGGGGAGGACGAACCGGCGGAGGACGAACCGGCGGAGGACGAACCGGCGGAGGTCGAATCAGCGGAGGCCGAATCAGCAGGGGCCGAGTCAGTTCAGCTTGAATCGGCAGAGGAAGAAGCTGAGGAGAATTCGGATCCGGGAGCGGATTCGGCTGCAGACTGCTATGCCACCGTCACCGGAGTCAGCCTGCAAAGGGCCAGGATTTATGGCATGAAAGGCTTTTTTCATCGGCATTTTGTCGCGAGGCTTCGCCGAAGGGATGGCCGCTGGACTTACATTGGAGAGTAGCAGATGAACTTGATTCACATCATTGTGCTGGTGGTCGCGATTGCCCTCGCAGCCCTCTGCCTGCTTGCTGCGGGCTTAGCTATGTACATCACCGGGATCAGGCGCCAGACCATCGAAGAGGCCAAGGCCTGGCAGGATGCCCACTATGATACTTCCTACTGGGACTCGCTTGAGAAGAAGGAGTACCGGGTCAGAGGATACAGGGACTACCTGCTTCACACCCTTTTCGTCGCCAATCCCAAGCAGCCGGATTCTAAGAAATACGTCATTCTCTCCCATGGCCATACGGACAACCGCATGGGAGATCTCAAATACCTGCCGACCTATCTGAGCCTGGGGTTTCACTGTATCATCTACGACCTGCGCGGGCACGGATGCAACAGTCCCTCCCCCTGCTCCTATTCCATTCGGGAGAGGGAGGACCTGCTTGCCCTGATCAGGGACAGCAGGGACCGCTACGGAGAGGATATCATCCTGGGCCTGCACGGAGAGTCTCTGGGAGCGGCAACGACAGTCGCATGCCTCTATGCCAGGCCGGAGGTCGCCTTTGCAGTTGCGGACTGCGGCTTCGCCGATATAGAGAATGTCCTAAGAGGCGCCGGTTCCAAGGCCCGTATCCCGGACTTCCTTCTGACCCTTGCCATGTTCATGGCTAAGCTTTTCTTCGGCTTCGACCTAAAGAAAGCAAGGCCAATTGACAGCTTGCGGGGCAATCAGGTGCCCATCCTCTTCATGCATGGAAGGGAAGACCGTCTGATCTCTCCGGAGAACAGCCGGAGAATGGAGGAGGCAACAGAGGGTGAGACCGGCCTTCACCTGTTTGAGGGAGCGGGACACGCCGAGAGTGTTCTTGTGGATCCGGAGCGCTACCGCCGCTATGTCGGAGCCTTCCTGGGCCGGATCATGCCCGAGGATATGCGGCCCCACAGGGAATAAGCCATCTGTGCCGTTTCGCGACTCCCCATCGGCTCTCTCAGGAGAAGGGGGAGGACGCTTTCTGACTATGAAGGAGAAGTTCATGCCTGTCTTTCAAATAAATGATTACGAGAAAGCACATCTGGAACAGGTGCTTGCGCAGGCCTCCGAGTGCGCGGTCCTTTTGAAGAAGAAGGGAGATTTTCCCCTCCGGGAACCGGGAAAGCTTGCCCTCTATGGTTCCGGCGCCCGCCGGACCATCAAGGGGGGGACCGGGTCAGGGGATGTGAATTCCCGTTTTTCCATCAATATCGAGGAAGGGCTGAAGAGGGCCGGATTTATCATCACGACCAGGGCCTGGCTGGATGCCTATGACCGGATCAAGAGGGCGGCGGTCCTTCCCTGGATCAGGAGGCTCAGGAGAGAGGCCCGTGCGGCCCACCAGTTTCTTGCGGTATACGGGATGGGGGCTGTCATGCCTGAGCCGGTTTATGATCTGCCCTTGGAGGGCAAGGGGGATACGGCGGTCTATGTCTTAAGCCGTGTCTCCGGAGAGGGGAGTGACAGGAAATTTCTGCCCGGCGACTTCCTCCTGACCGAGACGGAGATCCGGGATATCCTCGCGTGCCAGTCCCGCTATCGGCACTTTATGCTGGTATTAAATGTCGGCGGGCCGGTTGATTTGAGTCCCCTGGCAGACCGGGTCGACAACATTCTTCTGCTCTCTCAGCTGGGGGCTGTGACCGGGCAGGTGCTGGCCAGAATTCTCCTGGGCATTGCCTATCCGTCAGGAAAGCTTACGACCAGCTGGGCGGGACAGAAGAGCTATCCTCAGATCGGGGACTTCGGCGGGAAATACGACACCCGCTACCGGGAGGGGGTCTATGTTGGCTACCGCTATTTCGACAGCCTGAATAAGCCCGTTCTCTTCCCCTTCGGCTATGGACTCAGCTACAGTGAATTTGCGCTGGGACAGACACGCGCTTTCCCTGAGCCCTCGGGCCATGTCAGAGTGGATGTCTCTGTGAAGAATATCGGGAGCCGGGCCGGCAAGGAGACCGTCCAGGTCTACGTCTCAGCTCCGGAGGGTCGGCTCGATAAGCCCTATCAGGTCCTGGCGGCATTTGCCAAGACGGGAGAGCTGGCAGCCGGAGAGGAAGTTCTTCTCCACCTCGAATTCGACCTGGCGGACCTGGCCTCCTATGACAGTGACAGGTCCTGTTATCTGCTGGAAGAGGGCCTCTATGTCCTCCGCGTCGGAAGGGACAGTCGGAATACCCGGCCGGTTCTGGGCTTGGAATTAGACCGCACCTGTGTCACCCGCCGGGTGAAGAAATTGCCGGGGACCGTTGATTTCAGAGATTTCAGGCCGGAGAAGGCTCGGCGAAGACTGCCGGAGGAGGACCTCCCGGTCTTAAAATTAAGCGGAGAGGGGATCCGCTGCCAAGAGGTCTCTTATGAGAGGAAGGAAAAGATCGATCCGCTGGCGGAGAAGCTGACCAATGAGGAGCTGGTCCTGGTGACAACGGGGGCCTTCCAACCCGGGGCGCGTTTTCTCACGGCGATCGGCGAGGCCTCCTCGCATGTCTCCGGCGCCGCGGGAGAGACGACCGGATGCTTTCGGGCGAGAGGACTCAAGCCAATCATCATGGCGGACGGACCGGCCGGTCTGCGCTTGAACCCTCACTATGTCGTCAATGAGAACGGATCTGTGACCAGTTACGGTCATAATCCCATGATTGACAGCATGGGACATCTCCTGCCCGGTGTGGCCATCTGGTGGCTTCGGTATTCCTCCAATCGGACCATGCGAAGAATTCGAAAGTCCGGAATGACCATCTATGACCAGTTCGCCACGGCCATCCCGATCGGGACGGCCATTGCCCAGACCTGGAACCTGTCTCTGGCAGCCTCCTGGGGTGCCATTGTGGGGGATGAGATGCAGCGCTTTGGGGTCCAGCTCTGGCTGGCGCCCGCCCTGAATATCCAGAGAGATGTGCGCTGCGGTCGCAACTTTGAGTACTTCTCGGAAGACCCCCTGGTCTCCGGCAAATTCGCAGCCGCGATCACGAAGGGCGTTCAGGGGAATCCGGGATGCGGCACGACCATCAAGCACTTCGCGGCCAACAACCAGGAGACCAACCGCTACGGAAATAACTCCCTGGTCTCCGAGCGGGCCATGCGGGAAATCTACTTGAAGGGATTTGAGATCTGCATTCGGGAGAGCCAGCCCTGTGCCCTGATGACCTCATACAACCTGCTGAACGGGAGACACACCTCCTGCAGCAAGGCGCTCAATGAGGACATTCTCCGGTCTGAGTTCGGATTTGAGGGGATTGTCATGACGGACTGGCTGATCGAGGGGGGAACCGTCCCAAGGAAGGGGAAGTATCCTGCTCCGGATCCGGCTCTGGTGGCCGCGGCCGGGAATGATCTCTTCATGCCGGGAAGCAAGAGGGACTATCAGAGGACTCTGGCGGGACTGGCTGAGGGCAGAGTGACCAGGGAGGACCTCCTGAAGGACGCTTCCCGCCTGGTCCGTATGGCGGAACGGCTTACAGCTGCCACAAAGAGGGGAGAAAAGGGTAAAATAAGACGGTCATAGTGCAGGAGATCAGCGTGGAATAAACCGGATCCCGCGCAGAGCAGGAGATCCGCAGGAGAACAGGGAGAGTGTTATGGAACTTCATTTCGGTTCAGATGAGGGAAAGAAGAGTCGGCGGTCGATCAGGTCAACCTACAGTGACTTCTTCAGCCCCTCCGATCGACGGAAGAAGCCAGCAGAGGATATGCCAAGCTCGGCAGATCGATTGACCCAGTCGCAGAATGCGCTGAGACAGGCGGAGGAGGCCTTGAGGCAAGTCAAGGACCGATTCGGTACATTGAACCGGGACCGGTCGGATTCCGGACCGGCCGGGCTTGGGCCAAGTTATGCAGATCACCTGGACCGAATCCAAGGAGGATCGGATGAGGGAGAGGGGCTTGACAGGGCGCCTGACCTTCAGAGTGAGGGGACAGAAGCCGGCAAGGAGGCATCTGAGAAGAAGATAAAAGGGACTGAGGAGGCTGGAAATAAGGAGCCTGAGACGGATCCCATGGAGGACCTGGACGCTCTGGTGGGGCTTTCTTCCATTAAGCATGATGTCAAGGAACTCTATGATTTCGTCAAGGTCCAGAAGATGCGCCGGGATGCCGGCATGAAACTGGCTCCGGTCTCCCTGCACCTGGTTTTCTCAGGGAATCCGGGTACCGGCAAGACGACAGTCGCCCGCATCATTGCCCGTCTCTACAAGCAGATCGGTGTCCTCTCCAAGGGGCAGCTGGTTGAGTGTGACAGGTCCGGTCTTGTGGCCGGATTCGTGGGGCAGACGGCCCTGAAGACCCAGGAGAAGATCCAGGCTGCCCTGGGCGGCGTCCTCTTTATCGATGAGGCATATGCCCTGACGCCGGGAGACGGAAGCAATGACTATGGGCAGGAGGCGGTGGAGACCATTTTGAAGGCGATGGAGGACCACCGGGACGATCTGGTCGTCATTGTTGCCGGATATACCGAGCCCATGAAGCGGTTTGTGGAGTCGAACCCGGGTCTGAGGAGCCGCTTTAATAAGTACATTGATTTTCCCGATTACAGCATCGAGGAACTTCTGACTATATTTGAGGGCAACTGCAGAAAATACGAGTATGTTCTGGCAGATGACGCAAGAGACCGGGTCAAGAGCCTGCTCCTGCTGAAGAAGGCGCAGAATCCCAGGAATTTCGCGAATGCCCGTGAGGCAAGGAACCTCTTTGAGACGGTTATCACCAACCAGGCCCGCCGCATCGCAAGGCTTGAGAACCCCGGAGCGGAGGAGATGAAGCAGATTCTTCCGGAGGACCTAAGAGATGAGTTGGATCCTGGAAAAGACCCGGGAAAGGACCCTGGAAAAGACCCGGGAAAGGACCCCGGAAAGGACCCCGGAAAGGGCCCGGAAAAAGATGAGGGAAAATCCGATCATTCGTGAGTGGATCAGGACTTGCCCAAGAGGCGCGGATCGCAGTTGATGGGCAGACTGCTTTGTGAATATGTCTTGTGAGAGGGAGTGCCCGCAAAAAGGAAAGAGATATGGAAAGAGAGAGATTAGGAAGTCGGCTTGGTTTTATTCTGATTTCGGCGGGCTGCGCCATCGGAATCGGCAATGTGTGGAAGTTCCCCTATATGGTGGGACAGTATGGGGGCGGGATATTCGTCATTATCTACCTGCTCTTCCTCGTCATCCTGGGAGTCCCGGTTCTGACGATGGAGTTCTCCCTGGGCCGCGCCTCACAGAAGAGCCCGGTCAAGCTCTATCAAGAGCTTGAGAAGCCAGGGTCCAAGTGGCATATTCACGGTGTCTTTTCCATGCTGGGCAACTACCTGCTTATGATGTACTACACCACGGTTGCCGGCTGGATGCTCCAGTACTTCGTCTACATGGTTCAGGGCCGCTTTGAGGGCATGGACGCCGGTGGGACGGCGGAGGCCTTCTCCTCTATGCTGGGAAGCCCGGCGGCGAACGTGATCGCTGTCCTTGCGGTTGTGGTCTTCGGCTTCGTCATCAATATGGGTGGACTCCAGGGCGGCCTGGAGCGGGTGACCAAGTGGATGATGCTGGCGCTTCTGGCAGTCATGATTGTCCTCGCCATCAACTCCGTTCTGCAGCCGGGAGCGGAAGAGGGGCTTAAGTTCTATCTCATGCCCTCGGCCGAGCATATCAGGCAGGCCGGTCTCTTCCGGGTTATCGTCGGCGCCATGAACCAGGCCTTCTTCACCCTGAGCCTGGGCATCGGGTCTATGGCCATCTTCGGATCATATATTGACAAGAAGCGGAGTCTGATGGGAGAGGCCGTCAATGTGGCAGTCCTTGACACCTTTGTGGCAATCACGGCCGGTCTGATTATCTTCCCGGCCTGCTTTGCCTACGGGATCCAGCCGGATCAGGGCCCCAGTCTCATCTTCATCACCCTTCCCAATGTCTTCAATCACATGGCCTTTGGCCGCTTCTGGGGGAGCTTCTTCTTTGTCTTCATGTCTTTCGCGGCCATGTCCACCGTTCTGGCGGTCTTCGAGAATATCATGGCCTGCTATATGGACCTGACCGGCTCTTCCAGGAAGAAGGCCGGGATTATCAATATGCTGATCGTCGGCATCCTCTCCCTTCCCTGCGCTCTGGGCTTCAACGTCCTCTCCTTCATTCAGCCCCTGGGCAAGGGGACGGGCATCCTGGACCTGGAGGATTTCCTGGTGTCCAACATCCTTCTGCCCGGCGGAGCCCTGACCTTCATCATCTTCTGCGTCAGCCGCTACGGCTGGGGCTGGAAGAAGTTCACGGATGAGGCCAATGAGGGCGAAGGCCTTAAGGTGGCCGGTTGGATGAGAGGCTACATGACCTATGTCCTGCCTGCGATTGTCGCCCTGATTCTGATCTACGGACTGGTCAATGCCTTCATCTGAGCGCGGTCAAGAGGAGGATATGAAAGAAGCCAAAGCCCTATTGAAAGCGTATTTTGGCTATGAGGATTTCCGACCCGGCCAGGAGGAGATGGTGACGGATATCCTGGCGGGGAGGGATGTCCTGGCCGTCATGCCCACCGGCGCCGGAAAGTCCATCTGCTATCAGCTTCCGGCTCTTATTCTTCCCGGGGTGACCATCGTCATTTCGCCTCTGATCTCCCTGATGGTGGACCAGGTTCGCGCCTTAAACGCGGCGGGAATTCACGCTGCCTATATCAATTCGGCCCTGACAGATGCGCAGATTGTAAGGGCCTTAAGCTATGCTGCCCGGGGCCGCTATGACCTGGTCTATGTCGCTCCGGAGCGGCTCTCTACACCGGAGTTCATGACCTTCGCCATGACGACGGATATCTGCCTGATCGCCGTCGATGAGGCGCACTGCATCTCCCAGTGGGGGCAGGACTTCAGGCCCGGCTACAAGAGAATTCATGACTTCGTCATCAGCCTGCCTAAGCGGCCGGTGGTCGCCGCCTTCACAGCCACAGCGACCAAGCGGGTCCAAGATGACATTGCCATGAGCCTGCACCTGCAGGATCCGGGACTCTTAGTGACCGGTTTTGACCGGCCCAATCTCTACTTCGCCCTGGTCCGGCCCGCCGACAAAATCGCCTGGCTGATCACTGACATGGCAGGGCACAGGGAGGAGACAAGCATCATTTACTGCTCCACCAGGAAGAAGGTGGAGGAGGTCTACGAGGTCCTCAGAGAAGAGGGCCTGTCGGTGGGCAGATACCATGCCGGCATGGAGGCCGAAGACCGAGCCCGAAGTCAGGAGGACTTCATCACGGACCGGACCCGGGTCATGGTGGCGACCAATGCCTTCGGCATGGGGATTGACAAACCGGACGTCCGCCGGGTCATTCACTTTAATATGCCCCAGAGCATGGAGAATTACTATCAGGAGGCGGGCCGGGCCGGCCGTGACGGGGAGGAGGCTGAGGCCCTTCTCCTGGTGGACGGACAGGACTATGTCATCGCCAGATATCTGTTGGAGCACAAGGACTACCCCGAGGGGATGACCGGAGCAGAGATTCTCACGGCTCAGGACCGGGATCTGGACCGCCTTCGGTTCATGGAGCGATACACCAGGACCGGTAAGTGCCTCAGGTCTTATATTCTCCGCTATTTCGGAGAGAAGCCGCAGGGAGAGTGCGGCAAGTGCTCCAATTGCTGTCGGGCAGAGGAGGAGGCCGGGGCGGCCGCGGGGGAGAGAGAGCCGATCTCTGAGCCTCGGGCTCATCTCACCGGCATCGGATGGGATGATCTGACGGCGGTGGCGGCAGATTCGGATGACTTCATGCATGGGGACAGGAAGCGGAAGGATCATCCCGGAGGAGGAACAGGCATCGCAGGCTCCGGGACATACCATAGCCACCTGCAGGCGCTTGACATCCGTCGGGTTGTAGCCCCTGAGGGAGATGGATTCTCGGATGAGGACAGGGAGCTTCTGAGACGGCTGGATGACCTGCGCAAGGAGATCGCCGGAGAGAACGGCGTCGCTCCCTATATGATCTGCAATCTGCGCACCTTAAAGGAAATCTGTCGGCGAAGGCCCGGGAACCGAGCGCAGATGCTTGAACTGCCGGGAATGACGGAGACCAAATACGATAATTTCGGCTGGCGCTTTTTTAAGCTGCTCTCAGAGGCAGAGGACTAGCGTTCAGGGGATGTTCAGAGGATGGATGCAGAAGAGAGGCAGACAGAAACGTTCTGTCTGAGTTTCTCAAGAGAGCCAGCAGGCCCAGATGGCAATGACCTCCCGAAGGTAGAAGAGGAGAAAGCTTCTCTTGGGATTGGGGGCGGGAAGGGCAAGGCAGGACAGCCCCTCTTTTCGGCCCAGATAGACCGCCCGGTAGCAGTGGAAAGCGGAAGTGACTAAGATGACGGACTCGCTACGGGCCAGAGAGGCAATCAGCCGGTGGGAGAAGGCCAGGTTTTCTCTCGTATTTTTGGAATGCCCTTCCATGGGAAGGCGCTTCCAGTCGATGCCGAGGGCCGAAAGGCCCTCTTTCATGTACCGGGCCTCTGAGGTCTCCTCATCTTCTCCCTGCCCGCCGGAGCAGATGCAGATGCTCTTGGGATGGGCTTTGAGCCAACTCGCCGCAGTCCGAATCCTGCCCTCAATGGAAGGGGTCCTGGTCTTGCATCCCAAGAGAATCAGAGTGTCGGGAAGATGCGCCGAGGCCGGATCAGGCGTGAGCCTGCGGGCGGCATAGAGCATGGCGCCCGTCGCCACAGAGAAGGCGAAGACGATCGCGATGAAAAGAAGGTAGATAATCAGGATGACGGGGTTCATAATTCCTCCCTGTGCTTTACTCGGATTCGGCGGATTCGCAGTTTCGCGAAAGCATTGTGAAAACTGCTCTCATCTTAACACAGTTGTCAATTTATTAACTTTCTATTAAATTGCGCACAAGGGCTGGATTGCTAGCAGACAAAGTGATAGAGTGCTAAATATATCAAAAGCCATCTCCGATGAGAAGATCGAGACGGATTTTGTGTGACAGACCGATTTCACGACAGAAAGTGAGCGTTGTTTATGAATGAAGTTAAGAAACCAAGGCGTCCGCTGGCAGTCTATTATCTGGTGATCCTGCTCGCTGTGATCGTTATCAATACCATGATCCTGCCAAGGCTTGCGTCCTCCCAGATTAAGAATGTGGACTACTCCACTTTCATCCAGATGACCAATGATAAGCAGATTGATGAGGTCAGCATCGACAGCAGTCAGATCGTATTTACAGACAAGACCGGCAACAAGTATGCGACCGGCCTGGTGAATGACCAGGGACTGACCGACCGGCTCTACCAGTCCGGGGCCAAGTTCTCCGGTCAGATCCGCACGCAGGTCAGCCCGCTGATGAGCTTCCTCCTCAGCTTTATCCTGCCCCTTTTGATCTTCTGGGCCATAGGCGAATTCCTGTCGCGGAGAATGATGGATCGGATGGGAGGGGCGCTTGGCGGCAACTCTCTGAGCTTCGGCATGGGCAAGTCCAATGCCAAGGTCTACGTCAAGAGCTCGGATGGCATCCGGTTTGACGATGTAGCCGGAGAGGAAGAGGCCAAGGAAAACCTGCAGGAGATCGTCGAGTACCTGCATGATCCGCACAAGTACACGGCCATCGGAGCCAAGATGCCCAAGGGGATCCTGCTCGTGGGCCCTCCCGGAACCGGTAAGACCATGCTGGCCAAGGCCGTCGCGGGCGAGGCCAATGTTCCCTTCTTCTCCATGAGCGGATCTGAATTCGTCGAGATGTTTGTCGGCATGGGAGCCTCCAAGGTCAGGGACCTCTTCCGCCAGGCCAAGGAGAAGGCCCCCTGCATTGTCTTCATTGATGAGATCGACGCCATCGGCAAGAGGAGAGAGGGCGGCAATTTCGGCGGCAATGATGAGAGAGAACAGACCTTAAACCAGCTTCTGACCGAGATGGATGGATTTGAGGACAATCTGGGAGTTGTAATCCTGGCGGCCACCAACCGGCCTGAGGCCTTAGACCTTGCCCTGACCCGTCCCGGCCGCTTCGACCGCCGGGTCCCGGTCGAGCTGCCGGACCTGCAGGGGAGAATTGACATCCTCAAGGTACACGCCAAGAAGGTCAAGATCGGTGACGATGTGGATTTCGACAAGATCGCCCGCATGGCCGCCGGAGCCTCCGGCGCGGAGCTTGCCAATATGGTCAATGAGGCTGCCCTTCGTGCGGTCAGGGCCGGCCGGTCCTTTGCGACGCAGGAGGATCTGGAGGAGTCGATTGAAGTCGTCATCGCGGGCTATCAGAAGAAAAATGCGATCCTGAGCGACAAGGAGAAGCTGATTGTCGCCTATCATGAGATAGGCCATGCTCTGGTGGCGGCTCTCCAGTCCCACTCCGCGCCGGTCACGAAGATCACCATTGTTCCCCGCACCTCCGGAGCCCTGGGCTACACCATGCAGGTGGAGGATGAGGGAAACCACTATCTGATGAGCCGGGAGGAGATGGAGAATCAGATCGCCACCCTGACCGGTGGAAGAGCGGCGGAGGAAGTGGAGTTCCACTCTGTCACAACAGGTGCGGCCAATGATATCGAGAAGGCGACCAAATTGGCCAGGGCCATGATCACCCGCTATGGTATGTCCGATGAATTTGACATGGTGGCGATGGAGACCGTGACCAACCAGTATCTGGGAGGAGACGCCTCCTTGGCCTGCTCTCCCGAGACCCAGACCCTGATCGACCGGAGGGTGGTTGAGCTGGTCGCAAGACAGCATGACAAGGCCCGCAAGCTGATCGCGGACAACAAAGCCAAGCTGGACGAACTGGCCGAGCACCTATACTTCCGAGAGACGATCAGCGGGGACGAGTTCATGGAGATCTTAAATGCCCCCGTCAAGAGAAGAGGGATCCCCATGGCAGAAGACCCCGTCGATGTCTCGGAGTCCTAAGAACTCTCACAGAATATTCAGCTACAGGCGGCAGGAGAATCTCTCCCGGCCGCCTTTTGTATTGACAAAGCGGGGGCGGATTTTTATGATATAAAATGCAAGCGAGTTGCAAAATGGAGAGGGCCATGCAGAAGCGATATCAATCCAAAGGGGTTCGAGTCATTGCAGATTATATGCGCAGGCATCCGGAAGAGGTCTTTGACGCGGGAAGCCTGATCCGGGACATGGAAGAACAGGGACAGACCGTGGATCGGGCCACGATCTACAGGACACTGGACCGCATGACGCAGGACCGTCGCCTGCTGGCCTTTCGCCCCAATGACGCGGACCGGCTCTATTACCAGAGCGCCACAGACCGGTCTGCCTGTCATGACCACCTGCACGCCAGATGCAGGACCTGCGGGCGCGTCATCCACCTCGAGAAAGTCTTCGCGGAGGATTTTCTGCAGAGGGTACAAGAAGAGTATGGCTTCTCTGTCCTGACGGATCTCAGCAGCTTATCCGGCTACTGCGACAGTTGCAGGCCCAAGACAGGCGCCCCCGTCTGACGATCGCCTCGCAAGACGGATGGGGCAGAGCAAATGAGTGATTCAAAAGTGCGATTCAAATGAGCGATTTCATGGAAAGGATTTAGAAATCAAATGAAAAGAAGAGTGATATCCCTGCTACTAGCCTTGACTCTCATCCTCACTGCGCTCACGGGATGCCGCCCTTTAGCCGGGCAAGACAAGAAGGCTTCCTCCAGGGAGGCGGGGGCCAAGCAGGATAAGTACAAGATTGTATGCACCACATTTCCCCAATATGACTGGGTCATGAACCTGGTCGGCGATCTCAAGGATAAGTTTGAGCTGACTTACCTGATGGAGAGCGGGGTTGATCTGCACAGTTATCGGCCCAGCGCAACGGACATGGCGAAAATCGAGGGGGCCGATCTCTTTATCTACGTGGGGGGCGAATCGGACGCCTGGGTTGCGGATGCTCTTAAGGATTCCAAGAATCAGTCTCTTAGGACTGTGAACATGCTGGATTCCCTGGGCGACGGTAAGAAGGAAGAGGAAGTCGTAGAGGGAATGCAGAAGGAGGAAGAGAAAGAAGAAGAGGGCGACAAGGGGCCGGAGTACGATGAGCACGTCTGGCTGTCTCTCAAGAACGCCCGGAAGCTGACGGGTCTGATCTCAGACCATATGAAGAAGATAGATCCCGCTGACGCAGACGCAATCGATGCAAACACGAAGGCCTACCAGAAGAAACTCGAGGCCCTAGACCAAACCTATGCCGAGGAGATCAAGAAGACGGGGCACAAGCCGGTCCTCTTCGGGGACCGCTTCCCCTTCCGCTATCTGATTGATGACTACGGATTGAAATACTACGCTGCCTTCGTGGGCTGCAGCGCCGAGTCAGAGGCCAGCTTTCAGACGGTCAGCTTTCTGGCCGGGAAGGTCGATGAGCTCCATCTGCCGGTCATTCTCACGATTGAGAAGTCCGATCATAAGATTGCGGAGACCATCCGGGAGAACACCCGGGATAAGAATCAGAAGATCCTGACCCTGGATTCGCTTCAGTCGGTCAGCAGAGAGGATATTGAAAAGGGCAGAAACTACCTGAAGGCCATGGAAGAGAACCTGGATGTTCTGAAGGCGGCACTCAAGTAAGACTTAAGCTAGAGGAGCAAGACGATCCATGTCATATATCAGATGCAGGAACTTATCGGTCGGATACGGGGGGAAGCCGGTGGCGAGCGACCTCAACTTCGAGATCAACCAGGGGGACTATCTCTGCCTGGTCGGGATGAACGGCGTCGGAAAGAGCACCCTGATGAAGACCCTTCTTCACCTGCTCGATCCGGTGTCCGGGGGGATGACGGTCGGAGACGGGCTGAAGCCGCAGGAGATCGGTTACTTGCCCCAGCAGACCTCTTACCAGAAGCATTTTCCGGCAACAGTCTGGGAGCTGACCCTGTCGGGGACCATTGCAAAGAGCCGCCGTCTCTTCTATACTGCGGCCCAGAAGGAGATGTGCGAGACCAGATTAAGACAGCTTGGCATGTGGAATATGCGGGGGAGGAGCTATCGGAGCCTGTCCGGGGGGCAGCAGCAGCGGGCCCTGTTGGCGAGAGCTCTCTGCGCGGCATCCAAAATCCTGGTCTTGGATGAGCCGGAGGCGGGGCTTGACCCGGCGACAAGAGATCAGCTCTACAAGATCACGGAAGAGCTCCATCGATCCGGGGTTACGATCGTGATGATCACGCATGATCTGGGGGCCTTGGAATACGCAAGTCATGTCCTCCAGCTTGGAAGAAGGCAGCATTTTTACGGGACACGGGATGATTACCGGAAGAGCAGGCAGTGGGTTATGCTCAGGGAATGGGAAGAAGGATCGGGAGACCTATGATTGACTCATTGATGTATTATCTGCAATTTCCCTTTGTGCAGAGGGCTCTGATCGGGGGGATCCTGATTGCCATGTGCTCCGCCCTGCTGGGCGTGATTCTCGTACTCAGGGGCTTTTCTTATATCGGAGACGGGCTGTCCCATGCGGCCTTTGGGGCGATGGCGGTGGCCGCCGTCTTAAAACTGTCCAACAACAGCCTCCTGATCCTGCCGGTCACGGTCATCTGCGCCCTGGTCCTCTTTCGCTTCGGATCAAGCGAGCGGGTGCACGGGGATGCGGCGCTCGCCGTCATGTCGGTCAGTACCCTTGCGGCCGGCTACCTGATCATGAATGTCTTCTCGGTCTCGGCCAATGTCTCGGGAGATGTCTGCACAACCCTCTTCGGGTCCACGTCCATTCTGACTTTGACCCGGGCGCAGGTGCAGGCCTGTCTTCTCATGTCGGTCCTGTCGGTCCTGGTCTTCGTCCTCTTCTTCCATCGGATTTTCGCAGTGATCTTCGATGAGGACTTCGCCAGGGCATCCGGAATACCGGTCAGGGCCTATCAGACCCTGATCGCGGTCCTGATCGCAGTCATCATCGTGATGGCCATGGACTTGGTCGGGTCGCTTCTGATCACAGCCCTCCTGATCTTTCCGGCCCTCTCCGCCATGCAGCTGTTCGGAAGCTTTCGGGGAACCGTGGTATATGCGGCCCTCCTGTCCATGCTGGGCGCCGGATGCGGGATTATCCTGTCGATTCTCGCCTCCACACCGGTGGGGGCAACTGTAGTCCTCTTTGATATGGGAGTCTTCTTCCTGCATTTTGTCATAGGAAAGATCAGAGGTTGATGGAATGATGAATTCATATAAGTGTCTTGTGAAGACCATAGCGATCCTGTCCTCCCTTTTTCTTCTTACGGCTTGTTCTTCTGACCGGGCGGTCAGTCGGGGAAGTCAGGGGAACAAGGTCGAGGACACCATCCAGGGACAGATTCAAAAAGAGAATGCCTCCTCCGGGGGACCGACGGGTCAATCCGGGGCAAGGGAACAAAAAGAGCAGGCGGGAGCCGGGACGAGCGGGTCGAAGGAGACCGGGCAGGAGAAGGACCTTAAAAGTGTGGACCTCGACCTGACGAAGATGGGCAAGGATATGGTCTACGCCAATGTCTTTCAGATGATGACCGAGCCGGATAAATTCATCGGAAAGAGGGTCAAGATTGCGGGAATTCTGAATGTGGTGCCTGTCGAAGGGCAGAATTATTACTGCTGCATCATCAAGGACGCCCAGGGCTGCTGTCAGAATGGAATTGAATTCGTCTGGGGAGATGGCAGTCACAAATATCCGGAGGAATATCCGAAAGAAGACGCAGAGATCTGTGTGACCGGAGTCTTTGAGACCTATCAGGAAAATGGGGGTCAAAACAAGTACTGCAGGTTAAGAGATGCGGATTTGAACTGGTAAATAGAACCGGTAAAGAAAAATGGAGACGGTGGGACTTGAACCCATGACCTCTTGAATGCCATTCAAGCGCTCTCCCAACTGAGCTACGCCCCCGGATCGGATGTGTCTAGGATAACAGAGTCTCTCACATCAGACAAGCATATTTTCGCAGAAGATGCGGGCATATTCTAAGAGACCGAAGACGGACCGGTCCGGTCCCGGCCGGAGGTCCCGACCGTCCCGTCCCGGCCCGGCCGGATCACTCCGGCGGCAAAAGGATGGTTTACATCCGGGAATAGGTGTATTAGAATTGATAAGACGATGCTTGTTTATAAGCAGTAAGGTGCGTGATTCATATGCAGAATTTAGAAAATACGCAGTATTTCAGGTTGACCAAGGATAATGAAGTGAGCACGAAGGAGATCCTTCGGGTTGTCTACGATGCCCTGGTGGAGAAGGGCTACAGTCCCTCCAACCAGATCGTAGGTTATATCATGTCGGGAGATCCCACATTCATCACAAGCCATAATGGGGCCAGAAGCCTGATCATGAAGCTGGAGCGGGATGAGATTGTCGAGGAATTGCTCTGCTCCTATATCCGCAGTGAACTGAAGGACCATGCGTAAGACTCACGGAAGGGATCATCTGATGGCACTGGACTACGGAGCCAGGACCGTCGGTGTGGCCTGCACAGATTCCCTGGGGCTCACGGCGCAGGCGGTGGAGACCGTCTGGCGCAAGCGGGAGGACAAGCTGCGGAGGACCCTGGCCAGAATCGAGCAGATTGCCGGGGAGAGGGAGATCCGCCGGATTATTGTGGGACTCCCCCTGAATATGGATGACAGTGAGGGTGAAAGGGCCAAGAGGGCCAGGGCCTTTGCTGATCAGCTTGCCAGAAGGACCGGCCTTCCGGTTGAGATGTATGACGAGAGGCTCTCTACGGTGGAAGCGGATGAGATCCTGGAGGAATGCGGGGTCGCCGCCGAAAGGCGCAAGGAGCATATCGATGTCCTGTCCGCGCAGCTGATCTTAGAGCGTTATATGGATGACCTGCGTCAATGACAGGTCCTTTTCTGCATGAAATAGTAATCACAGAGCTCCGCTTCGGAACTCTTTTTTGTGTGCCAGAGACAAGTGTCTGATCAGCCCCGCCGATGCCGGGACAAAGGGATCAGCCCTTTGGGCAGAAAGGAACAGGAAAGGATTTAGGATGGAGGAGAGACTTCCCACAATTATATTTACGGATACCGGGAGCGAGGAGACGAAGACCCTCTATGTCCTGGAGGAGACCAGTCTGGCCGGAAGGAAATACCTTCTGGTGACGGATGCCCCGGAGGGGGATGCGGAGGCCTTTATCTTCCGCGAGGACGGCGAGGATGAGGAGAATATCACCTATGGTCCGGTCGAGGATGACAGGGAGTATGAGGTGATTGCCAAGCTCTTTGAGGAGCTCTTGGACGATACGGAGTTTGCCAGGGAATAAGAGGTCCTGTGTACGCCGGCGGGCCGCAGGGCCACAAGGCAGAACAGGGACCCAAGGCAGATTGGAATTTGATCCTTTGATCGATTGATTTGAAATGTAAGAAAGGATGACATATGACAGAAGAGATGAATCAAAAGAAGGAAACTCAGAAGAAGGAAACTCAAAAGAAGGAGACGCAGAAGGAACAGGCCGGCAGAACCTATCGCCGCAGAAGCCCCCGCAAGGAGGGGACGGATCGGGACAAGCCGAAGCAGGCGAATCCGACTCGGATGAGGGCTGAGGCCGGGACAGAGAGAAGGGATGAGGATCCGGGAAAGGCCTCTGCACCCAGACGCAATCCACGTCCGAGAAGGCAGGAGAGCCCGGCCCAAGCCGATGCGCCCCAGGTGAAAAGCGCCAGAAGCCGGGGCCGCAAGAAGGCCAATGGGCCGACGGTCAAGATTATCCCCCTGGGAGGTCTGGGACAGATCGGCATGAACATCACTGCCTTTGAGTACGGGAATGACATTATTGTGGTCGACTGCGGCCTGGCTTTTCCGGATGATGATATGTACGGCGTGGACCTGGTCATTCCGGATATCACATATCTGAAGGACAATGAGAGCAAGATCCGGGGATTCTTCATCACCCACGGTCACGAGGATCATATCGGGGCCATCCCCTATGTTCTCAATGAGATCAATGCCCCCCTCTATGCGACGAAGCTCACGATGGCGATCATCGAGCACAAGCTGGAGGAGAAGCATATGCTGTCCAAGGTCAAGCGCAAGGTCGTCAAGTTCGGCTCCACCATCAGCGCAGGCCAGTTCAAGGTTGAATTTATCAAGACCAACCACTCGATTCAGGATGCAGCAGCGCTCGCCATCAGCTCTCCGGCGGGAACCATTGTGCACACCGGAGACTTCAAGGTGGACTACACCCCGGTCTTCGGAGACCCCATCGACCTGCAGCGCTTCGCAGAACTCGGGAAGAAGGGTGTCCTTGCCCTGCTCTGTGACTCCACGAACGCGGAGCGAAGCGGATTTACCGCCTCGGAGCGCACTGTCGGCCATACCATTGACACGATTTTCTCAGAACACAAGACCCAGAGGATGATCATCGCCACTTTTGCCTCCAATGTGGACCGGGTGCAGCAGATTATCAATTCCGCCTATAAGTATGGGCGCAAGGTGGTTGTCGAGGGCCGGTCCATGGTCAATATCATCGGGATTGCCTCGTCCCTCGGCTATCTGGAGATCCCCGATAACACCCTGATTGATATCAATGAGGTCCGCAACTATCCGGACAATAAGATCTGTCTGATCACGACCGGATCGCAGGGCGAGACCATGGCGGCCCTGTCCCGCATGGCAAACGGAATACACCGCAAGGTTCAGATCACACCCAATGACGTGGTTGTCTTCTCCTCGCACCCGATTCCGGGGAATGAGAAGTCGGTCTCCGGGATCATGAATGAGCTGATCGCCAAGGGCGCCGAGATCGTCAACCAGGATGTTCATGTCTCCGGCCATGCCTGTGCCGAGGATATCAAATTAATCTACTCCCTGGTCAAGCCCACTTACTCCATTCCGGTACACGGAGAGATCAAGCACCGCATGGCGCAGGGACGCCTGGCAGAGGCGGTCGGCGTGCCCAAGGACCATATCCTTATGATCCAGACCGGCGATGTGCTTGAGATCAACGAGGACTTCCACAAGGTGGTCGGCAAGGTGCAGACCGGCGCTGTCATGGTCGATGGACTGGGCGTGGGAGATGTCGGAAACATTGTGCTTCGCGACCGGCAGAAGCTGGCAGAGGACGGCATCATTATAGTCGCCATGACAATGGACTCCGCCTCCGGCGAGGTGGTGGCCGGACCGGACCTGGTATCCCGCGGATTCGTCTATGTGCGCGGGGCAGAGGACCTGATGGAAGACGCCAGAGCTGTCTTAAACGAGGCGGTCAAGAGGTGTGAGAGGGAGGGAATCTCGGATTGGGCCGAGATCAAGACCCAGGTCAAGGATTCCCTGTCCTCCTTCGTCTGGAAGCAGACGCAGAGAAGCCCCATGATCCTGCCGATTATTATGGAAGTATAAGGGGATGGATGACAGAAGACTCAAGGGATACCTGCGCTCTCTCTACCCGGATCTGACAGAAGAGCTGGCGGGGATTGAGCGGGAGGCCCTGGCCTCCGGCATTCCCATCATTCGAAAGGACACCCAGCAGTATTTGAGGACCCTGATGGCCCTGCGTCGTCCGGCCCGGATCCTGGAGGTGGGAACGGCAGTCGGCTTCTCGGCCGCCTTTATGGCCACATATAATCCGGTCGATTGCAGGATCACAACCCTTGAGAATTATGAACCCAGAATTGTCCTCGCCAGAGAGAACTTCCGGAGAATGGGCCTTTGTGATACGATCCGGCTCCTGGAGGGGGATGCCCTGGAACTTCTGCCCCGGATCAAGGAGAGCTGCGACTTGATCTTCATGGATGCGGCCAAGGGCCAGTATATCAATTACTGGCCGGAACTGGTCCGGCTGAGCCGGCCGGGAAGCGTCATTGTCACGGACAATGTCCTCCAGGAGGGAGATATCCTGGAATCGCACTATCTGGTGACCAGGCGCAATCGAACCATACACAAGCGCATGCGGGAATACCTGTGGGAACTGACCCATGACGACCGCTTCGTGACAGACATTCTGAATGTCGGTGACGGCCTCGCAGTCAGCGTGCGTGTCAAAGAGTAAGGAAGTGTGATGAGACCGATTGAACTGCTCTGCCCCGCCTCGAACTTAGAGGTCCTAAAGACGGCGGTCATCTATGGGGCCAATGCGGTGTATATCGGCGGTGAGGCCTTTGGCCTTCGCGCCAACGCCAAGAACTTCAGCCGGCGGGACATGGAGGAGGGGATCGCTTTTGCCCATGCGCGCGGGGTCAAGGTCTATGTCACCGCCAATATCTATGCCCACAATGAGGACCTGGAGGGGATCCGCCTCTATTTCAAAGAACTGGCCCAAATCGGGCCGGACGCCATATTGATTGCGGATCCGGCTGTCTTCATGCTGGCAAGAGAGATCTGCCCCCGGATCGACATCCATATCTCGACCCAGGCCAACAATACCAACTGGGGGACCTACAACTTCTGGCACTCTCTGGGGGCGACCCGGGTGGTGGCGGCCAGGGAGCTGTCACTTAAGGAAATCCGACAGATCCGGGACCACATTGACCCGGACCTGGAGATCGAGGCATTTGTCCACGGCGCCATGTGCATGGCCTACTCCGGCCGCTGCCTGCTCTCTAATTACATGACCGGCAAGGACGCCAACCAAGGTGAGTGCACCCATGCCTGCCGTTGGAAGTACAATTTGGTGGAGGAGAAACGCCCCGGGCAGTATCTGCCGATCGAAGAGGACGCTCACGGGACCTACATTATGAATTCCAAGGACCTGTGTATGATCGAGTACCTCCCCCAGATGATTGAGGCGGGAATTGACTCACTCAAGATCGAGGGAAGAATGAAAACGGCCCTCTATGTGGCTACGGTGGCCCGCACCTACCGGCGGGCAATCGACGATTACTTGAGAGATCCGGCCCTCTATCAGGCCCATATGGGCTGGTACAAGGACCAGATCCGGTCCTGCACTTACCGTCAGTACTCTACGGGTTTCTTCTTCGGAAAGCCAAGCGGAGAGGACCAGATCTACGAATCCGCAAGTTATGTCAAGGGAGCAACCTATCTGGGACAGGTAGAGAGGGTCAGGCCGGATCAGACCTTCCTGATCGAGCAGAAGAATAAGTTCTGTGTCGGGGATAGCATTGAAATTATGAAGCCGAATGGGGATAATATAGAGGTAACGGTGACCTCGATCACTGACCCGGAGGGGAATCCTCAGGATTCCTGCCCTCACGCCAGACAGAAGGTCTGGATCGGAATCAAGGGAGGCACAGTCGAGGAGTACGACATCTTACGAAGACATGAGGAGGCCTAAGAGGGAATATGGCGAGCAGGAAGTATGTAGCTTATGTCGGCATTTACACACAGAAGGATCCCATGGGAATCCACATCTATGACTTGGACGGGCAGACGACGGTTCTTAAGGAGAGAGCCGGGGTGAAAGCGGACAATGTCTCTGATATCCGAATCTCAGGGGATGGGCGCTATCTCTATGCAACAGTCGATGAGGGCCTGTCCGCCTATCGGGTGGATGAGAAGGGAGACCTGACCTTCATCAATACCAACTGGATCGGGGGTATGCGGGGTCACTCCCTCTGCCTGGATTCCAGGAACCGCTACGCCTTTGTCGGTGGCTTCCACGATGGACGGGTTACCATGATGAGGCTGAATCCCGACGGCTCTGTCGGGGATATTGCAGATGGGATCTTCCATCAGAGGCTTGGCTTCTCCTCTGTCGAGAAGCGGGAGGATCCCCATGTGACCTGTGTGATTCTGACGCCGGATGAGAAGTACCTCTGCGCGGTGGATAAGGGAATTGATCAGGTCAAGATCTATGCGGTTGACTATGAGATGGGAAGGCTGAAGCTTGAGAACATTATCCGCTGTCCCATGAATTCCGCTCCCCGCACCATGGCTTTCGGGGAGAACGGAAAGCAGGCCTATGTCCTGACGGAGACCTCCAACACTGTGATGGTCCTTGACTACAGCCTTGATAAGGGACCTCAGTTCGACCTAATTCAAGACCTGCACCTCTTTACCAAGGCGGGCAATGCCGCCAGCGCTGACTTGGAACTGTCGAAGGACGGCAAGTACCTCTATGTCTCCGTTGATGCCAGAAATTCGATCGCCTGCAATGCCATTGATGGAGAGGGAAAACTGACCTGGCTCTTCACGACGCATATTTCCGGCGACTTCCCCAAGGATCTTGCCATTATGCCCGGGGGAGATGACTATCTTGTCCTGAACCATGACAGTGACGAGATCTGGGCTTTTCACATCAACCACGAGAAGAAGTATGCCCTTATGAAGAGCAAGCCAATCAGCCTGTCAACACCCAATTGTATCCTGATTCACGAGCTCGGCTGATCTGAGGCCAGAGGGGAAAAAGGTGTTCATACAAAGTCGGCCGCCATATATCGCATGGGCCATCGGATGCAGGCGCGAGTATGGGGCCGGCTTTTCCTGCGTCATCCCTCTTTTGCGCCCGTCGATCGGGGGAGGACAAGCGACGCGGACACAGAGATCAGAGTAGAGAGGAAAGCATATGGCAGGATCTACATATGGAAAGCACTTTCGGGTCAGCAGCTGGGGTGAGTCCCACGGCAGGGCTCTGGGCTGTGTCATTGACGGGGTCCCTGCGGGATTGGAACTGAGCCAGGAGGAGATCCGGCATATGATGGACCGCCGCAAACCGGGCCAATCCCCTTATACCACCGGGCGCAGAGAGGGAGATGAGATAGAGATCCTATCGGGCCTCTTCGAGGGGAAAACCACCGGCACACCCCTCTCTCTTCTGGTGCGTAATTCGGACCAGCACTCCGGGGACTATGGGAAGATTGCTCATGTCTTTCGCCCGGGGCATGCCGACTGGGGCTTTTTCGCCAAATACGGCTTTCGCGATTACAGGGGCGGCGGCAGGTCCTCCGGCAGAGAGACTGTTGCGCGCGTAGCGGCCGGAGCAGTGGCCAAGAGTATTCTTATGGAACTTGGGATTTCGGTCTCAGCATATACTTGGTCCATCGGGCCGGTCACATGTCGCCGCTACGATGCAGACCAGATCATGAAAAATCCCCTCTATATGCCGGATGCCGATGCGGCGCAGGAGGCAGAAGCCTATCTGAGAGATTGCATCAAGAAGCTGGATTCCTCCGGAGGTGTGATCGAGTGCCGGATTCAGGGGATGCCCGCGGGCGTGGGAGAGCCTGTATTCGATAAGCTGGACGCCTCCTTGGCCAAGGCGGTATTCTCCATCGGAGCGGTCAAGGGATTTGAGATCGGCTCCGGATTTGCGGCTGCCAATGCCAGAGGGAGCGAGAACAATGACTCCTTTATCATAAGAGAGGGGAAGCTTGCCAAGGAGACCAATCACGCCGGAGGCATTCTGGGCGGCATCTCGGACGGCGATGAGATTGTATTCCGGGCGGCAGTAAAGCCCACACCCTCCATTGCCGGACCTCAGAAGACGGTGAATGAGGCGAAAGAGGAGGTTGAGATTGAGATCTCGGGCCGGCATGATCCGGTGATTGTTCCCAGAGCAGTTGTCGTCGTGGAAGCCATGGCGGCGATCGCCCTGGTGGATCTGCTCTTTGAGAACATGTCATCTCGCATGGACCGGGTCCTTGACTTCTATCGGTCCGTCTGATGCAGTGCAGGGATCTCGGGGGCCGGGCGCATAGAAAGAGAAGCGAATGTATCAGATCTTGAGAACAGAGGGGAGGGCCAAACGGGCCGTATTCACGACGGTGCACGGGACGGTCCAGACCCCCCTTTTTATGAATGTCGGAACGGTTGGTGCGATTAAGGGAGCCGTCTCCACAGAGGACTTGAAGGAACTGGGCTGTCAGATCCAGCTGTCCAATACTTATCATCTGCACGTTCGGACGGGAGACGAGACTATACGCGATCTGGGCGGGCTGCATAGATTCATGGTCTGGGACCGGCCGATTCTGACGGATTCCGGCGGCTTCCAGGTCTTTTCCCTGGCCGGTCTGCGGAAGATCAAGGAGGAGGGGGTTACCTTCAGGAGCCATATCGACGGGCACAAGATCTTCATGGGACCGGAGGAGAGCATCCGAATCCAGTCCAACCTGGGCTCTACGATTGCTATGGCCTTCGATGAGTGCCCGGATGCCCTGGCTGAGCGCGATTACGTGCAGAAATCCGTGGACCGGACCTATCGCTGGCTGGTCCGTTGCAAGGAGGAGATGGCCCGATGCAATGCCGCGGAGGGAAGCGTCAATCCCAACCAGCTCCTCTTTGGCATTAACCAGGGGGCGATCTATCCGGATATCCGCATCGAGCACGCCAGGCGTATCCGGGAACTGGACCTGCCCGGCTATGCCATCGGGGGTCTGGCAGTGGGAGAGAGTCATGAGCAGATGTACGATGTCCTGGATGCCCTTGTGCCGCACCTGCCCCAGGATAAGCCCACCTACCTGATGGGGGTCGGGACGCCCCAGAACATTCTGGAGGCGGTCGACCGGGGGGTTGATTTTTTCGATTGCGTCTATCCGAGCCGCAATGCCCGCCACGGTCAGCTCTACACCCATCGGGGCAAGATCAACATCAAGAATGCCAGATACGCCAAGGACATGGGCCCGATCGAGGAGGGGTGCGGCTGTCCTGCCTGCCGGACCTATTCCAGGGCCTATATCCGCCATCTGATGAAGGCGGGCGAGATGCTTGGCATGCGGCTCTGTGTCATGCACAATCTCTATTTCTACAATCATCTGATGCGAGAGATCCAAGATTCTCTGGATGAAGGGCGCTTTGCGGCCTTCAAGCGAGAGACACTTGATGCGATGGAGCGGGGACAGGGAGATTGAGGGCCGGACACAGAGAAAATCGGCGGAAACAGGCCGGGATCTCAGCTTGTCAAAGCCCCTTGCTTCCGATACAATGGCAATATATTTTTTAGGAGGAGAACAGAATGTTAGCATCAACCGGTAGTTCGATTACCATGATTATCTGGATCGTTGTCATCTTCGGATTTATGTATTTTATGATGATTCGTCCCCAGCAGAAGGAACAGAAGAAGAAGACGGCCATGCTCAATGCGCTGGCGGTCGGAGACACCGTCATGACGACCAGCGGCTTCTACGGTGTCGTCATCGACATTGACGAGGAGACAGTGATCGTCGAGTTCGGAAGCAACAAAAATTGCCGTATTCCCATGTCCAAGTCCGCAATCTCACAGGTAGAGAAGCCGGAAGACGCAGCCAAGGCCGCAGATGAGGCCAAGAACCCCATTGAAGAGCCGGAGAAGAAGGGACTCTCAGGTCTCTTTGGAAGAAAGAAGGACTGATCGCATGACCAAGCATGTATTTGTTACGGGCGGCGTTGTATCCGGGCTCGGCAAGGGAATTACCGCGGCCTCTCTGGGCCGCCTGCTCAAGATGCGCGGCTACAAGGTGGCATCGCAGAAGCTGGATCCCTACATGAATATCGATCCCGGTACCATGAGTCCCTTTCAACATGGCGAGGTCTATGTCACAGAAGACGGGGCAGAGACAGACCTGGATCTGGGACACTATGAGCGCTTCATCGACGAGAACCTGAACAAGTACTCCAACCTGACTTCCGGAAGGACTTACTGGAATGTCCTGAACAGGGAGCGTGAGGGCGGTTATTTGGGAAAGACTGTCCAGATCATCCCCCACATTACGGACGAGATCAAGAATTTCATCTATATGGGGGCAGAGACGACCAAGGCGGATGTCCTGATCACAGAGATCGGCGGGACCATCGGAGATATCGAGTCTCAGCCCTTTTTGGAGGCAATCCGGCAGATCTCTCTGGAGAAGGGGCCGGAGAACTGCCTCTTCATCCATGTAACCCTGGTACCCTTCCTGTCCGGGTCTGATGAGTTGAAATCAAAGCCCACCCAGCACTCTGTCAAGGAACTGCGGGGGATTGGAATCAACCCCAATGTCATCGTCTGTCGGGCAGACCGTCCGATGACGGAGGACATTATCGGCAAGATCGCCATGTTTTCCAATGTACCCAAGGACTGCGTCGTCGAGAACTCGACCATGGACTGTCTCTACGAGGCGCCCCTGATGCTGCACCGCAATGGCTTAGACCGGGCGGTCTGCAGGCAGCTGGGACTGGACAGCGAATTGGCCGAGGATAATGAGAAGCTGATCGCCTGGACCGAGATGGTAGACCGGGTCAAGCATCCCAAGAAGACGGCGACGATCGCCATCGCGGGGAAATATGTCACACTTCATGACGCCTACCTGTCGATCCGGGAGGCCCTCTATCACGGAGGATACGCCAATGACGCGGAGGTCGACGTCCGCTGGATCAACACGGAAGAGGTCACGGCAGACAATGTCAGATCTGTCTTCGCCGGTGTCTCCGGAATCCTTGTCCCCGGCGGCTTTGGCGAGCGCGGGATCGAGGGCATGGTGCAGACCTGCCGCTACGCGCGAGAGAACAATATTCCCTATTTCGGGATTTGCCTTGGCATGCAGATCAGTGTGATTGAGTACGCAAGAAATGTGGCGGGCATCCCGGATGCCAATTCCGGGGAGTTCAGCGAGAACGGCAAGAACAATGTCATCGATCTGATGGAAGAGCAGATGCACATCGTTCGAAAGGGTGGAACCATGCGCCTTGGAGCATACCCCTGCAAAATTGCGGAGGGGACCATGCTTAAGCGGGCCTATGGACAGGACCTGATTCAGGAGCGCCATCGCCACAGATTCGAGTTCAACAACAAGTACCGCGATCTCCTTAAGGAGGCCGGCCTGACCATATGCGGGACCTCTCCCGACGATCTGATTGTCGAGGCGGTCGAGGATGACAGCAGAAGATTCCATGTGGGCGTACAGTTCCACCCGGAATTCAAGTCCCGTCCCAACAAGCCCCACCCCCTCTTCGCCAAGTTCATCGAGGCCAGCTTAGAGGACTGACGGAAGATCAGAGGAGATTCTGTCGAACAAAATATAAACATTTTATAAAATATGTCTTGTCGGGTCTGCCAGCCATGGCCTATAATAGACTCGTTCATTACGAAGGCACCTTATTCGCTATGGATAAGGTGTTTTTCATTGGCCGGTCTGTTCTCATGACGTGGACAGGGATCTTAACATCGGAGCCCTCTCTGCAACTCCGGACGGACCAGGGAATCCAACATATCCAAAGGAGGAGAATCAAAGGATGTTAGAAAAATTGTTTAAACTCAAGGAGAACAACACGACGGTTCGAACAGAGGTGCTCGGTGGAATTACCACCTTTATGACCATGGCCTATATCCTGGCGGTCAATCCCTCAATCCTGTCCGCGGCCGGCATGGATGCAAGCGCTGTCCTCATGGCGACGGCCCTGGCTGCTTTCGTCGGCACCATGGTTATGGCCCTCTTCGCCAATTATCCCTTCGCTCTTGCGTCCGGCCTTGGCCTGAATGCCTATTTCGCCTATACCGTCTGCGGCAAGATGGGCTACTCCTGGCATATCGCCCTTCTGGCTGTCTTCGTCGAGGGTCTGATTTTTATCGTCTTGTCTCTGACCAATATTCGGGAGGCCATCTTCAATGCCATTCCTGTGACCTTGAAGAAGGGCGTGTCCGCAGGCATCGGTCTCTTCATTGCCTTCATCGGCTTCCAGAACGGCAAGGTCGTTGTCAATGACGACTCCACCCTGGTTGGAATTGTCAATTTCCACGGCCAGGACTTCCACACGGTGGGAATCTCCGCTCTTCTGACCCTGATCGGTCTCATGATCATCTTCATCCTCTCAATCAAGAAGGTGAAGGGATCTCTTCTGATCGGTATCTTCGCCACCTGGATCATCGGTATCATCTGCCAGCTGACCGGCATCTACACGGTAGACGCAGCCAATGGGTTCTACTCCCTGATCCCCTCATACGCAAGTTTCGACATCACGGCCATCGGCCTGACCTTCGGCAAGGCCTTCGACCTGCAGGGTGCTTCCTTCAATCCGGTCGACTTCGCAGTGGTGATCTTCGCCTTCCTCTTCGTTGATGTCTTTGATACTCTGGGCACGGTTGTCGGATGCGCCAACAAGGCCGGCATGCTGGACAAGGAGGGACGTCTTCCCAGGATCAAGCAGGTCCTGACCGCAGATGCGATTGCGACATCGGTCGGTGCTGTGCTCGGAACTTCAACGACCACGACTTTCGTAGAGTCTTCCGCCGGTTTTGCGGAGGGTGCCCGCACCGGTCTGGCATCGGTTGTGACGGCGCTTCTCTTCCTGGTATCGATTGTCTTCGCGCCGATCTTCACCACGATTCCCAGCTTCGCGACTGCCCCGGCTCTGATCTATATCGGTTTCCTCATGGTTGAGGCCGTAGTTGAGATTGACTTCAGTGACATGACAGAGGCAGTCCCCGCTTATCTCTGCATGATTGCCATGCCCCTGATGTATTCCATCTCCGAGGGAATCGCAGTCGGTGTCATCTCATTTGTCATCCTGAACCTAGTCTGCGGCAAGACCAAGAAGATCACACCGCTCATGTACATCCTCTGCTTGCTCTTTATTCTCAAGTACGGATTTATGTAAATCGATGTCCTTGTCGAATGAATTGAATACAGGCCAAAGGACTGCTTTAGGAATGAACCCTGCCTCTTAGGAGGCGGGGTTTTTCTGCCTTCGGAGGAAGGAATTATTCTGCCTGCGTAAATCCCAGATCTGTTAGAATATGTAGCAGACAGAGGGATAAATTCTCTGCCCCAAGCGAGGCCGGACGAATCGGGATCAAGAGGAAGAGTAGGAGATGATGGCAAGAAGAGAGCGTTCCTGGGAAAAACTGGATAACACGGCGAATATCTTCCCTGTCATTGCCAGCGATCAGATGACCAATACCTATCGGATCTCCTGCTGCCTGACGGAGATTGTGAACGCCGATCTCCTGCAGGAAGCGGTCGACCTGGTGACACCCAAGTTCCCGGGCTTTCACGTCCGCCTCAGGAGCGGTATGTTCTGGTATTACCTGGAGGAGAACAATAAGCCTGCCCCGCGGGTCAAGGAGGAGCACACCTATCCCTGCCGCCTGATCCACACGAGCCGCAACAATTCCTACCTATTCCGGGTGACCTACTTTCGCGACCGGATCAATCTGGAGGTCTTTCATGCCCTTGCGGACGGCATGGGAGGGGTTGGCTTTCTGAGAGAGTTGGTCTACCAATATCTGCGCCTGGCACACCCAGAACTCAGGAGAGAGGGAGACGGACTCTCGGCGGAGACCTCTTTGGACAGGGAGGATTCCTTTCTCCGCAATTACCACCGGGCTCATAAGAACAACTACAAGTCCGGCAGAGCCTACCTGATTCGGGGCCGAAAGCTTGAGGCCGATGCGATGGCGGTCTTTCACGCCTATATGTCCGTCGCGCGGCTCAAGGAAGTGGCCGGAAGCTATGGGATATCGATGAATGACTACCTGATCGCCTGCTTTGTCTGGGCAGTCTATCGGGAGGATTATCACAGGCTGGCTAAGAGCGGCCGCCCTCTCCGTGTGGCTGTTCCGGTCAATCTGCGCCCCTTCTTTGAATCGGGGACCACGAAGAACTTCTTTGTCATGGTCTCGGCGGAATTTTTCCCTCGGAAGGAGGAATATTGCTTTTCGGAAATAGCGGCGATCATACATGAGAGCCTGCAGAGCCAGATCAATAAGGAGAATCTGGAGGCGATTTTCTCCTATAATGTCTCCAATCAGGACTACCTGGCCGCCCGCGCCGTTCCCCTCCCCCTCAAGAATCTGGCCATGCGATTCGTCTATAATCAGACGGCGGCGGCCAATACAACGACCATCACCAATATCGGAAATATTGGGGTCGATCAGAAGTACCGGCCCTATATCAGAGCCTTTCACTGCATCCTGGCCTTCTCCAAGGGACAGGGGATGAAGGCCACAATCAGCTCCTACATGGATACTTTGGTCTTCTCCGTCAGCAGCCGCTGGGAGGGGACAGGGATTCAGAGGGAGATGTTCCGGCAGATTGCCCGCGACGGGGTCGCACTGGAATTGGAGTGCAATGGGGTGTTCGAATGAGATATTGTAAGAAATGTTCCGTGAAAATCCTGGATGAACTTGCCTACTGCCCGCTCTGTCATAATGTTCTGCTCTCCGAGGAAGAGACAAGCGACTGCGACAGGGACCGAATCCGGCTCCTGGAGGAGGATGCGGTCCGGCTGGATGAGCAGGAGAGAGAACTTGCGGTAAAGAGGGGAGATCTGGATGCCTCCTGCAGGAAGAGGGATGAGGCCATACAGAAGTTAAGAGAGAGCAAGGCGGACCGCCGGATGGACTCGAAGGAGGCCGGCAGGCAGATCCGTCGGGCTAAGGAGACCTTCCGGCAGGAGGTCAGGGAATCGGAAGTCGTGACCCGGGGACAGCTTCGCCTCCTTGGGCATAAGTTGGAGCGAAGGAGACAGAGAAGGGAGGGAGGTCTGATCGCCTATCCCAATGTGGTCATCCGCCGGCGCAAATATTCCATTGTCCTCCGGGCGCTTCTTCTGGCGGCCCTGATCATCAGTTCCGTCTCCCTCATGCTTGACCATTATCCGGACCATAGATTCAGCTGGAGTCTGACGGTCCTTGAACTTCTTGCCTTTATGGCATGGATGCTCTATCTCTTCTACAGAGACTGGGGCTATATGCGGCGCATCTTCGGTGCCGTCTTCGGCGGCCTGATCGCCTTCTTCTTTGTGGACTTGCAGTACGGGCTTTTTCGCTGGTCTTTCACTTACTCCTATCCCATCGCTGTCCTTCTGATTGAGCTTGCGCTCTTAATTCTTATGCTGGTCAACCGAAAGAACTGGGAGAGTTATCTGATGATTCAGATTCTTATGCTGCCTCTTGGCCTGCTCTGTGTGATTTTCTATCGGACGGGCCTGGCGGACCGGGAACTTCTGGCGGAGACCGCCTTTTTGCTCCCCATCCTGGTATTTCTTGGGACCCTCCTGTTGGGAGGACGGAAGGCCTTAGCGGAGCTGAGGAGAAGGTTTCATATCTGAGTCCGGCCTGGGTTCAGTCTGTCATTCTTCTTATCTCCTCAGATGGCACCCTCTGATGGTACCCTCAGATGTGACAGGTCCAGATAGTCCGGAAGACCCTTTTGGAAGGAGAGAGAGGGCTGGCCCTCGATCAGAGGGGACAGGTAGTCGATCATCTCCTGGCTGACGTCATTTCCGGCCGCATTGATCCAGCTGCGGGGGACTGCCTTGACTTCATTGGCGATTTGGGCGATCGGGAAGGAGGAGATGACTGTCTGATAGCCCTCCCCGCTCTTGCGGCTGATGGTCATCATGCGCCCGCTCTCGCCGCGCATGGCGGAGTCCAGGGCATAGACGCCCTGGTCATGAGATTCGGTCAGGTCTGTCTCGGAGGCGCAGTGGGCAGCTGCCCTCTGGAGAACATTGATCTCAACAGAGCGGACCTTGACAGACAGACGGTCTTTCATGGCCAGCTCCAGCGCCTTGCCGGTACCGGAGAGCTGGGCGTGGCCGAATTTGTCTGCGACCGCCCGGTCAGAGCTCAAGTAGTTGCCCCCGGCGTCATGGATTCCCTCTGAGACGGCAATGATGATGTTGTTCTCCCGGTCCAGCAGGCGCCTTGTATCTTCGATACAGGTGTCCAGGTCGAAGGCGACCTCGGGCAGATAGATCAGCTGCGGAGCAGGAGACCAGTCGGTTCGGGCCAGGGCGGATGCTGCGGTCAGCCAGCCGGCATCCCGGCCCATGATTTCAACGATAGTGACCGATTGAATGGCGTAGATATAGGCGTCATAGGCGATTTCTCTGAGACTGGTCGCTATATACTTGGCGGCGGAACCGAAGCCGGGGGTGTGATCGGTATGCATGAGATCGTTGTCGATGGTCTTCGGAATTCCAAGGATCTTGACGGAAGAGCCGGTCTCTTGGGCGAATCGGGAGAGCTTCAGGACGGTGTCCATGGAGTCATTTCCCCCGATATAGAAGAAGGAGTCGATCTGATGGTCCTCGAAGAAAGAGAAGATCTGCCGATAGGTCCTCCTTTCCTCCTCGCCTGCGGGGTCCGGCAGCTTATAGCGGCAGGAGCCGAGATACATGGCGGGAGTGTGGATCAGGCGGTCCGTGAAATCAGAGTGGGCGGACATCCTCTCGGACAGGTCCAGGAGGCGGTCCTCCAAGATCCCGGTGATCCCGTTCAAGGCGCCGTAGCAGCGGTCGAAATAGGCCTCCTTCGCATTGGCATCGAGCAGGCCCGCAAGGCTTGCGTTGATGGCGACCGTGGGTCCTCCGGACTGGGCGATGATGCAGTTTCTCATGTGATTTCCTCCGCAGTGAGCTAAGCTTTTTCGATTTCATATTAAAAAAAGCGGAGCTGATTTACAAGGGAATAAATATCCCATAAATGTCCTATAACAGATGCTATGCTCTCCCCATCTATAGAAAGTGAGGAAGAGATATGCATACAGAGCTAAGAGAAAGAGAAAGACTGAAGTCGAGGAAGCCGTCCCCGGATATCGGCATGGTCCTTGGGCTGGGCTTTCTGGCCTCCCTGGTGTCCATGACCCTGACCTGCGCGGGACTCTGGGTCATTGACACAGGGGTCAGTGGAGAGAATATCAAGCAGGTGATCAGCATCTTCTTTCTGATCCAGACAGGCAGCTTCCTTGGTCTGGTCCTTTGCAATCGGAGGAAACTGCTGGTGCGGGACCGGCGGGGCTAGCGTTTGACGATACCGGAGCATTTCCTTATAATTTGTTAGAGCAAGGTAGCCGAGTGTACCCGAACGGATGTACCTTCGAGCAATAAGGAGATAAGCATGAGACAAAGAGCTGCGCAAGTCGCGATTGCACTTGTTGTCACTGCCACGGCAGCGTCTGCGGGAGAGATCCCTGTGAATGCGGCAGGCAGCACCTATATTTATGTGTCTGACTCAAGACCCAAGGCGGGAGAGACCATCACCGTCAGAGTGCGCGCCACCAAGTCGAATACACTGACGGTAACCTATGACAATACACTTCTGGATCCGGAGCAGATCAACGCCTCAGGCTACACTAAGGTGGGCAACAAGATCTCCTTTAACGGTATTTCGGGGACCATCACCTTCAGAACCATCGACCAGGGGACAGCAGGGCTCAAGGTTACCGCGGCGGACCCTTCTCTTGCGGCCTGCAGCACCCTGGTCCGGGTTTCCGCCAAGAGCCAGGAGGGGCGGCAGCAGGATCAGCAGAATCAAAGGCAGGAGGAGCAGAGGCAAGAAGAGCAGAAGCCGGAGACCCCGACATTCAGCTATGATGGGCGGACCTATAAGATCTCGGACAAGTTCGATGCGCAGGCTCTTCCCTTTGGCTTCAACTTGGATCAGCAGAAGATTCAGAACCAGGACGCTAAGGTCCTGACCAATCCGACTCTGAAGATGACACTGGTCTTCCTGCAGGAGGCCGATCAGCAGGATGCGAGCGGACACTTCTTTATCTACAAGCAAGATGGGACGGTAGCTCCCTTCTACCAGCTGGGGAGCGCCGACCGGTACCTGGTCCTGGAAGCGGCGGACCCGGTCAGTGGCCTGACTGCAACCAGTTTGACAAGAGATCATGTAACTTATCCTGTATACAGAGATGACTGGGGGAACCTCTATGTCTATGGACAGGATCAGACGGGGACCGGTTCCTGGTTCAGCCTGAATGCCGATACGGCTGCCTTTACGGCCCTCTCCGATATCAAGACCAGCCTGGCAGCTGCTGCAGAAGAGGCGAATAAGCCGGAAGAAACTTCTTCCGGGAAATCTCTCCTGGACAAGATCAAGGGCCTTCCCCCGGCAGCCAAGATCGCGGGCCCCCTTCTCTTGCTCCTTCTGCTTCTGGCCACTCTTATGACCGCGCTTCGCCGCAGGAAGAAGCCTGCGGATAGGCCGGAGACAAAGGCCCGGGAAAATACTCCGGACCGGTCTAAGGAGGATCATCAGGCCGGGGTTCTGAGTCAAGACACCGTTGTCTATGCTCCAACGGGGGGGCAAGAGGAGAGGGAGAAAGATGAATCCGATCCGGGGCAGGTGGAGTCGCCTGAGGATGATCTCTCCTCAGAGAATGCGGATGCGTCTGCGAGCGAAGAGGACGAGGATTTCATAATAGAAGAGGAAGAAGATCAAGAAGCCGAACCGCAGGCCGGAGAGAATCCGGAGGATGGGGGGCCGGCAGAGGAAGGAATGCCTGAGGATGATCCCTCTGTAGAGCAGGCTCTTGACTCTTCGATCTACGACAAAGTCGAAGCGGGCCGCAAGCTAAGACTTGCCAGAATTTTCACCCGCTCCGGAGAGGCGAAGAAGCCAAAGAGAGATGCTTCCGAGGATCTGCCGGAGGATCTGTCGGATGGTTCGACAGAAGAAAGCTCGTCAGATCTCGGGGAAGACGCTTCAGGCCGGGCGGCGGAGGAAGAGTCCGCGGAGGAATCTGCAGAGAAGACAAGAGGTCCTCTTGCTATGGGAGATACCACCAATCTTGATCCGGGGAATATCTCAGTTGCCGCCGAGAACAAGGGCTCGAATGACGGCGTCCTTGAGGCTGTCGAGGCAGCTGTCGCCTATGCGAGACGCAAGGCGGAGCAACAGGCCAAGGAAGAAGCGGCCAAGCACAAAGAGGACCGGGAAAATCCGCCGGAACTTCAGGTACTTGATCTGAATGATTTTTAAAGGCTAGAGAGCGTCTGATCACCGTCGGCGCTCTCTTTTCACAGAAAAAGAGGTTGCGATGAAATACACCCCCCAGGCTCAAGCCGCACTTGACTATGCAAAGGTCATATCCAAGCGGCTGGGACATCACTATATAGGAACAGAACACCTGCTCCTGGGACTCCTGCACGGTGAGACCCTGTCCTCTATGGTTCTAAAGGAACAGAAGCTGGATGAGAACCGTCTGGTCAGCCTGATCCAGGAGCTTCTGACCAAGGGAGACGGGACGGCGGTCGCAGAGCGGGACGGCTATACGCCCAAGCTGAGGCAGCTTTTGGAGGAGGCAAGGATTGAGGCCAATACCAGTCGGGTACAGGAGATCGGGACGGAACATCTCCTGGTCGCTATCATCCGCCTGCCTGACTGCGCGGCGGCCCGCCTCCTGAATGCGGTCGATGTAGACCCACAGAAACTCTTCTCGGACATCATCACCGCCATGGGTGAGGATGGGGAGATATACAGGGAGGAGCTGGCGGCCAGGGGGGAGGCGGACCAGGCCGGAGCGGAGTCTGTCCTTGAGAAATACTCCAGAGACCTGACCGCGATGGCGGCGCAGGGCCGCCTGGATCCTGTGATTGGCCGAGACCGGGAGATCCGCCGCCTGATTAGGATCCTAAGTCGCAGGAGCAAGAACAATCCCTGCCTGATCGGAGAGCCCGGCGTGGGCAAGACTGCAATTGTCGAGGGACTGGCACAGCGCATCGTCACAGAGTCGATTCCGGAGAGCGTCCGGGACAAGCGGCTTCTGTCTCTGGACCTGTCCGGGATGGTGGCCGGTTCCAAGTACCGGGGTGAATTCGAGGAGCGGATTAAGGGAGTCATTGGAGAGGTAGTCAGCGCCGGAAATATCATCTTATTTATCGATGAGATCCATACATTGATCGGAGCCGGAGGGGCAGAGGGGGCGATTGACGCCTCCAATATCCTAAAGCCGGCCATGGCCAGGGGCGAAGTTCAGCTGATTGGAGCCACAACGATCAGCGAGTACCGCAGACACATCGAGAAGGATACAGCACTGGAACGCCGCTTTCAGCCGGTGGTGGTGGAGGAGCCCGGTGAGGAGGAGACCATTGCCATCTTAGAGGGTATAAGCCCCCTCTATGAGAAGCACCATGGGGTCCGCATCAGCCCGGAGGCAATCCGCGCCTGTGTGCATTTGGCCTCCCGCTATATCAGTGACCGCTTCCTGCCGGATAAGGCGATTGACTTGATGGATGAGGCGGCGGCCAGACTGCGTCTGTCAGACAACAAGAGGGGAGCGGCCCTCTATGAGATGGAGAGGATGCTTGCAGATCTGGAGCAGGCTCTTCTTGAGGCACTGAAGAGGGGAGATATCGATGCTGCAAGGGGGATCCGAGAGGAATCGGAGAAGCTCGAGGCCAAGCTTGAGGCGGCGAGGAGACGTCGGGAGAGAAAGTCTGCCGGGGGAAGTAAAGTCCTGACGGAAAACGCCGTCGCGGAGGTGGTCTCCGAGTGGACCAAGATTCCGGTGTCGAGGCTGGGTCAGTCGGAGGCAAGCCGCCTGCGCAAATTGGAGGCGACCATTCACAAGCGGGTGATCGGTCAGGAGGAGGCGGTAGAGGCTGTGTCCAGGGCGGTTCGCCGCGGCAGGATCGGTCTCAAGGCTCCGGGGAAGCCGATCGGATCCTTCCTCTTTCTGGGGCCGACCGGGGTCGGCAAGACAGAGGTCGCCAAGGCTTTGGCCGAGGCGGTCTTTGGGACGGAAGAGGCCATGATTCGCGTCGATATGACGGAGTATATGGAGAAGCAGAGCGTGGCCAAAATCGTCGGGTCCCCTCCGGGCTATGTCGGCTATGAGGAGGGCGGCCAACTCTCCGAGAAGGTTCGCCGCAGCCCTTACTCCGTCATCCTCTTCGATGAGATCGAAAAGGCGCACCCGGATGTCTTCAATATCCTCCTGCAGATTCTGGACGACGGACATGTGACGGACTCGCAGGGCCGCAAGGTGGATTTCAAGAACACCATTATTATCATGACCTCCAATGCCGGTGCGCAGCGCATTGTGGACCCCAAGAAACTGGGCTTTAGCTCCGAGGAGTCAGAGACCGGGGACTATGAACACATGAAGAGCGGGGTCATGGAAGAGGTCAAGCGTCTCTTTAAGCCGGAGTTTCTCAACCGGATTGACGAGATTATTGTCTTCCGCATGCTGTCCAAGGCGGATATGAAGCGGATCGCATCCATCATGACGGGCGAATTGACCAGGCGGTGCAGGGAACAGATGGATCTGGAACTCAAGATTTATGATTCCGTCAAGAAATATATCGTAGAGCACGCCTATGAGCCAAAGTACGGGGCCCGTCCCCTGCGCCGGAGGATTCAGTCAGACCTGGAGGACGGACTGGCAGATGCTCTTTTGTCAGGAGAGATCGACCGGTCCGGTCCTGTTCTCGTCCGCCTGAAAAGAGGCAGGATCGTATTCGAAAACGCCTGATAAAGTCGGAGAATTCTGTTGAAAATGCTAAGAGGGCTTCGCTATAATCAAATCAAGTATAGTTTTAGAGAAAGGCTGGGTATTATGGCTGTACTGATTCGAGTGGAAGAGGATGGAAGCATCAGTTTTGGGAATGCCGCTTTGAAGGAGAAGTCCAAGCAGGATGATTTCAGTCACGAGGGGGATATCTATAAGGTCAAGACCTGGGAGGAGATCACCAAGCTGGAGAGAAACGGCTTATTCGCCTATGAATCTCTTCCGGGCACAAATGTAGAGCACATGCAGGTCGGAGCCGATCGGGTCAGCTTCACCGTCTCCGGTCCTCAGGATGCGGAGATTACCTTGGGTCTGGAGGCAGGATGCGAATATGACATTCAGATCGACGGCAAGGATGCCGGGTCTATGAAGACCAATCTGGGCGGCAAGCTCACCCTGTCCGCAGAGCTTGCGTCCAAGGGCAAGGTACAGGTCCTGGTGACGAAGGCCTGAGCGGGAAGTCGGAGCATGGTCCTGCGGCCGGGCTCAGCTGACCCGGGCGGAAGAAGGATTGATTGAGAGAAGCAAGCAGAGGAACATGTTCTGTCTTCGGACGGGACATGTTTTTCCCTTGTAAGGAGTGACCGTATGGCTACAAAGGGAGGAAAAACTGTTTATTTCTGCCAGGAGTGTGGCAATGAATCTCCGAAATGGCTGGGACAGTGTCCTGTCTGCGGGGCCTGGAACAGCTTCGTGGAGGAGGTCGTAAACAAGTCTGGAGGGACCGGCGGGCACAAGAGACAAGCCGCCAGACCCTCCCACCTGTCCGAGATTGTCTCATCGGATGAGAAGCGGATTTCCTCGGGAATGCCCGAGCTGGACCGGGTCCTGGGCGGAGGTATCGTCAGGGGATCCCTGGTCTTGGTGGGCGGTGATCCGGGAATCGGGAAGTCAACCCTGCTCCTGCAGGTCTGCCGCAATCTCTGCCAAGAAGAGGTCGACATCCTCTATGTCTCCGGGGAGGAGTCCCTGCAGCAGATCAAGATCCGCGCCGACCGCATGGGAGTATTTGACCATCATCTCTCTCTGCTCTGTGAGACGGATCTGGAGGCCATCCGCTCGGTGATTGACCGGACCGGGCCTCAGCTTGTGGTGATCGACTCCATTCAGACCATGTACAATGAGGCGGTCAGCTCAGCACCCGGGTCTGTCTCCCAGGTCAGGGAGGCCACGGCAGCCCTCATGCAGATCGCCAAGGGAATGAACATTATGGTCTTTATTGTGGGGCATGTGACCAAGGAGGGGCTTGTGGCCGGCCCCCGCGTCTTAGAGCACATGGTGGATACAGTCCTATACTTCGAGGGGGACCGCCATGCCGCCTATCGGATCTTAAGAGGCGTCAAGAACCGCTTCGGATCCACGGACGAAATCGGCGTCTTTGAAATGTGTCAGGACGGCCTGCGAGAGGTCGAGAACCCATCGGAATTTATGCTGAACGGAAAGCCAAAGGGGGCCTGCGGGTCCGTTGTGGCCTGCTCGGTCGAGGGGACCCGGCCGATCCTGGTCGAGATCCAGGCCCTGGTCTGTCGGAGTAAATTCAATATGCCCCGCCGCACCGCTGCCGGCTGCGACTACAACAGGGTCAATCTCCTCATGGCGGTGATCGAAAAACGGGCCGGCTTAAGCCTGTCCGAGGCAGACGCCTATGTCAATATTGCGGGCGGGATCCGCATGAATGAGCCGGCGGTTGACCTGGGCATTGTCCTGGCCATCATCTCCTCCTACCGGGAAGTGCCCCTTCCGGACGATGTCATCTGCTTTGGTGAGGTGGGCCTGTCCGGGGAGGTTCGGGCCGTCAACCTGGCAGAGCAGAGGATCGCGGAGGCCGCCAAGCTGGGCTTCTCCAGAGTGATTCTGCCGGAGGTCAACCGCAGGAGCCTGCGCAAGAAGTATGGGAATCTGGACCTGATCGGGGTGGAAAATGTCCGGGAGGCGATGCGGGTCTTTCAAGGGGTATGAACAGCCTTTTATTGTCTGATAAATTCAAAAGATTGTTGTAATCCCGAAAAAATGCTAAGATTTACTCGTATGAAATATAACATTTAAGGATAGGAGGAAGCGTGGCAGATCTCACACAAGCGGATCGAGAAGAGGAATTGGAGAGAATTCGCAAGCTGGAAGCATCGCCGGATTTTCAGGCGAAATTGGACCAGCTGCGAGAGAAGATGAAGAACAATCTGCAGTGGAAGATGGGCTTGACCATCTGTATTGTGGCTGCGTTTTTCCTGTGGATTATGTTCAGATATAAGGGTCTGATCCTTGCTGCAATCATTGCCTTCATTGTGATCTACCCCAAATACAAGAGGCGGCGGGAACTCTTTGGTGGAGAGAAGGAGAACAATGATCGCCTCTATGTTGAGGGCCTGCTCGATCCCATTGTCAAGGAGATCTTCCCGGAGGGGGAGATCCGTGTCAGCTCGGATTTTGCCCTGGACGCGATCAAGTCTGTGATTCCCAGATCCAAAACCTATCAGAGCTACCGGCAGATCTCCTTTCACAATGAGAGTGACCTGGCCGTGACCAATGTCTACGCCTATCACACGGAGGAGAGAACAAGCAACAACGGCCAGAATAGTACGACCGTGACCGTCGAGGATTTCCGGGGCCAGGTCTACCGGATGCGCTTTCCCGGGGCGTTCACCGGTCACATACGCGTTGTCCCGACCAGGAGAACAGCCATTTTAAAGCACGAGGTCCAGGACTATCCGGGGACTCTGAGACAGGAGATGAAGATCGATACAGAGGACATTCAGCACAATGAGAACTATAATATCTATTGTACGGATGAACTTGTAGCGAGAAACTTCCTCAACCCGACGGTGCTCGACTGGTTCGATCAGAATATCTCCCAGAGCCAGACGGCGATTTACATTGAGGACGATATGCTCTATATTTCCCGCTATACGGGCCAGGATCTCTTTCCCATTCCAAGGACTCCGGCTGCGATCGACAAGCTCTCTTTGATGGAGGAGTATCGGAAGCTGCGTGAGGAAATCGATTTTATTCAGGGATTCACAGCAATCTTCCGGTGAGGAACGGACCGGGTCGGTTGCTTTTGAAAGGAGTATGAAATGACTTTTGCAGTTGTAGTTGTAATTGTGGTCCTTATCTTGATCGGCTGGTTGATCGGACAGAGCAACCGGTTAAACCGCTATGAGGTCTCGATCGAAGAGTCCAAGAAGACGGTTGATATCACGCTGGCGAAGCGGCACGACACAATCTCCGAGATGCTCAAGGTTGCCAAGGCCTATGCCAAGCACGAGGAGAAGGTCTTCACGGAGTTAGTCAGCCTCCGCCAGTCTGCCAGTATCAAGGAGACCAATGAGGCCATGGCCAATCAGAATGATGTCCTGGGACAGATCCGCGCGGTGGCGGAGAACTATCCGGACCTGGTCTCCTCCGAACAGTTCTTGACCCTGCAGAAAGAGATTGCCAGTGAGAATGATGAGCTGGCCGCATCCAAGCGGATTGTCAACAGCAACGTGCGTGTGATCAACCAGGCCATTGTCAGCTTCCCGACCTCTCTTGTCGCCGGCTTCAAGGGGATGAGCAAGTTCGACTTCTTGGAGGAAGATCTGGAGGGGAAGAAGGATCTGAAGGATCTGGATTACAACATTGACTAGGATGTCCTCGCAGGGAGCATTTCTCTGGGCTTAGGCCCGCGGCACAGATCTTCGATCAGAGGTCTGTGCCGCTTTTTTGATTGCTGATCCGGTTTTTGCGGACAGGATTGTAGCCGATCGGAAAGATTGATAGAATCCGAGACAGAAGGCATATAAAATCGTTCATTCGGGATATCAAGGAGGCGGTATGGGTTACTTCAAGAAAATGGTCCAGGGCTTATCTCAAAAGACCAAGGAGACAGATCCGGAAAGGTCCGCGCGTCCGCGTCAAGAAGCTCCCCTCGCCTACTGGGAAGAATATTCCTATATGTCGGCTTTGCTGACGGAAGACGATGCACTGACTGAGGATATTTTCACAAATATTGAGGCCCTGGAGGGCATAGAGCTTAAGCATAGGAAACTCCCGGGTGCAGACGGCCCCGGACAAGTCCTTGTGTCATACCAGGGATTGGATTTTGCTGTGGGCTTTTTTCCGGGCGATTTCTCTCCGGACGGCCTTATGCAATGGCAGGTCCAGTATTTTGCAGAGAGGGAGAAGGAGGAAATTCTAAAAGCAGGGCGGGTATTAACCGTATTTATGAAGTTTGAGGGGGATCCCCAAAAGGCATACCACTTGCAGCTCAAGCTGGTCTATGCAATGGCC
>NZ_DBHIDN010000007.1:0-78230 GCF_057251025.1 Shuttleworthella sp. | reverse complement strand
ACAGATTCTATGATCAATGGGATTAGCCATCAACACGTTTTGTCCTATAACCCTTCACTGCGATATGTACGGAATGCGCGGAGGAGCTGCCGGAAAAAGATTCATGCCTTACTTCTTATCAGCCCGGCTCACCTTATCGCGTATCGCGTCTGCCGCCTTTTCTCTTGCGACCTCGGACAGACTCCTGTCCTCTTTTAGCTGCTTGTCCTTCTTGTCCGCCCTGGCGGTTGAGAAGCGGTCGACAAAGTCGGGAACCATATCCAGGATCCGATCCATCCCGCTGTGGGTGGAAATGTTGATCAGGCGGGTGATCCCGTTATGGATGACAATGACAGAGTTGGGTGACACGCGTCCTCCCATGCCCCCAGCCTGATAATCTTTCGTCGCCATGGATCCCGCCCCCATCCCAAAGGAGACAGACACCAGGGGAATAATGATCGTGTCATCAATGTGAATCGGCTCGCCGACGACGGTCTTGCTGGAAATGAACTGGTCCAGACCGCTCATCAAACTGGCTACAGATGATTTGATACCTTCATTAGATGCCATTGCTATCTCCTTTACTCAGCTAATATCTCTTTCACTCTATGATACGTCTTACGGCAATTTCGATTCAAGAGGATTCGTACTGCGGCCCAGAGGAAACTGCGAAGGGCCGGACGCATCTTAAGACAAATTCTGCCGGAGACATACATCTCCTGACGGACAAAATCCGGCCGGATCGAAACGCTCCTCCGGTAGATCAGGGGCAGAATACTGATCAATCCCGCAAGATAGGCTGTATTTTGCGGATCGTCCAGGTCAAAGGCCAGGTCCGTCTCCTTGAGGCGCAAATGAAAGCTTCGGATCAGCCCGGTCAGTCGTCTTAAGAGAAAGCGCAGGCTCTCCTTGCTCTCTTCCGCTCTCAAAAGGCCGAGAATCTGCCCGACGCTCCCGGACGGTCTCCCCTTCTCCTTCAAAGGAGGCTCCTTGGGGGCCTCGGACCTCTTCTTGGAAGAAGGTCCCTTCCGAATCAGCGGCCTTTTTGTGGAAGAGACTTCACTCCTCGTCCCGGTCTTCTGCCCTTCTTGGACGATGCCTGCCGGGACCTCAGAAGGCGGATCCTTTGAGGCCGGCTCCGGCCGGTCGATTCGCCTCACAGAAGTCTTCCTTCTTAGTTGCGCCGAGGGCCGTATCACAAGCCCCGGATCAGATAGGTCAAGGACATCCTCGCTCCCATCATCCCGGTCCTTTTCTCCTGCCCGAGCATCCTGCAATCGGACCGCCTTCTCCTCCTTCTTTCCGGGTCTTCTGCAGAGGGTGATCAGGCCCCAGCAGAGGCTGGCTCTAAATCTCTGCTCCTCTCCCACCCTGCGGCTGATGTCTACTCCGAAGAAATAGAGAAAGCCCCGGATCGACAGGGTGAAATTCAGGTCCTTAGACCGGCTGTCTCCTTCTCCCTCCGCCTTGATATGGATGGGAAAGAGAATCAGATAGAGGAGAAAGGCCAGGAGGATCAGAAGGATGGACAGGAGAATGATGCCAATCCACTTGAGAATGAGAAGAAATATCATGGCTCATCCTCCTCAAACAGTCGCCGGACCCTCCCCTCGTATCCCAGGGCCAGGCTATCCTTGACCATGCGAAGGACCAGAAACCTGGCCCGGATGAAATTGCTGGCCAGACCAAGAACCCGCCGGTCATCCAGGCCCCCCCGGTTCCATTCCAACCCGCTGTAGATCTCAAGCTGATTGTCCGTCAACGGGCTGTCTAGGAGAACGCAGTCATAAGGCCTCAGACGATGAGACCGAAGCCTCTGCAGCTTCGCCAGTCGCTTGGCCCCGGTCAGGTCGGGACTGTAGTAGATGTCTTTATCAATATGCACTTGTCCCTCCCTTCTCGCATAGGTCTCTTTCCTCCATCAATCGGAGGCCTTCTCTCAACCGAAGGCTATTTGCTTCAGTAGCAGGCCTTGAATATCTTCCCCGCCGCGGATGTTGCGGAAGCGGATGTCCCACCCGCTCCCTCGAGAATAACGGCAAGAGCGACCTTCTTGCCGTCTTTTTGCGCGAAGCCGACGAACCAGGAGTGAGAATCCTTGTCACTATTATACTCTGCCGTGCCCGTCTTTCCATAGATATCATAATTCCTGCTGTTGATCGACCGAGCAGTGCCGTTGGTCACAACATAGCGCATATAGCTTTTCAGCAGGTCTGCCTCAGCCGAGGTCATGAGCTGTCCGGCCTGGCTGCGATTGGAGCTGTAGACTGTAAATCCGTCCGCGGATGTGACCTTATCCTTGATATGGGCCTGCATCAGTTTCCCGTCGTTGGCAACGGCAGAGACCAGCATGGCCATGTGAAGAGGGGTCACCAGGGTATTTCCCTGTCCGATGGCCGTCTGCATGATAGCCGCGGACCCGTCATTTTTCGCCAGCTGGAATTTGCTGGTCGCGCTGTTGGCCAGGTCGGTCGGAAGTCCTTCGCCAAAGAGCATGTCCTGACTGGTCTTCTTCCACTGCTCATAATTTAAGGAGAGTCCAACATTGGCGAAAGCCGTATTGCAGGAATTTCCAAAGGCCTGCATGAGATTCTCCTGCCCGTGCCGCTCATTGTCGAAGCAGTGGATGGTGTAGCCGTCCTTGCTGAATGTCCCCTTGCAGTCGTAGGAGAAATTGGAGTCAGACCCCTGATTCTGCCGCAGGTAAGAGAGACTGGTCACAATTTTGAATACGGAGCCGGGCGGATAGAGTCCTTGATTGGCCCGGTTGACAAGAGCCGCCCGGTCCGTGTCTGTAGAGAGGGCCTTCCAGTTCTCCTCCACCCGGTTGGGGTCGAAGTCCGGCTTTGAGACCATGGCGAGAATCCTGCCCGTCTCAGGATCCAGAACAACCGCCGCTCCCCTGTGGCTTCCGATTGCGTTATAGGCTGCCTGCTGAATCTGAGAATCCACCGTCAGGGTCACATTGTCCCCCTGGTCCTTCTGGCCGGCAAAGAGGTTCTGCAGGCGGCGAACCGGAGAGACGTGGGACTTGAGCAGGGTCTCATTTTCCTGCAGTTCGACCCCGCTCTTGCCATTGCTATTGTAGCCGACGACATGGGCATAGACTTCACCAAAGGGATAGGTGCGGCTGTCTCCCTTGTTCCCTGCTAAGACCTTGCCGTCCGCGGAGAGGATCTCCCCCCTGGTCACCCTGGCCTCCGCTGCGCCAAGCCGCGGATTATAGGCATTGTTCCTGTAATAATCCCCCTCATAGAGCATGAAGTGGATCAGATAAGCCCCGACCGCGACAAAGAGGATGACAAAGAGAGATGAAATAACGGTAAACTCTGTGTTGTGGATGACGGGGGCATGAAGTTTGTTCTTGCGGGAAAAGCGCTTTCGCCTGGCGGCTTTTTCCTCCATGACCACAGGGTCTGCCTTCGCCCTGTGCAGGCGCGGCTCATTCCCTTGCTGATGATCTCTTTCCATATGCTCCTCCTTATGCCTGCTCTCGATCCGACTGTCTGCAGTAAAGTCCCTGTATCACAGCAATCATGATAATTGTCGAGAGCAGGGAGGATCCGCCGTAGCTGACCAGCGGCAGGGTGACTCCGGTAGATGGTATGAACTTGATCACTCCGCCGACCATCAGGATGACCTGTATGGCGTAGGTGACGCCAAGGCCACAGGCAACGATCTTGTAGAAGGGATCCCTCATCCGCAGGGAAATGCGCATAAAAGCCAGGAAATAGGCAATGCACAGGAGAAGAAGGCAGAGCCCGTAGCTGACGCCGAACTCCTCGCAGATCGCCGCATAGATGAAGTCCTTGGTTACAACCGGAATGCGGTCCGGCATCCCCTGTCCGAGTCCTGTCCCGAACCAGCCGCCTGAGGCAATAGCAAAGAGAGACTGGCTCATCTGAAAACCGGATCCGTCAAAGGCCTTCAGCGGATTCTGCCAGGCCTCCACCCTCTGCTGTACATGGGGGAAGAGCCTGTAACCGATGACCGATGCCAGAGCAAAAGCACCCATGCCGAGGATAAAGTATGCCGGTTTTCTGGTCGCCACATAGAGCATGGCCAGATAACAGAGAAAGTATATGGTCGCGGACCCCAGATCCTTAGCCGCAACCAGAACCAGTACATGAGCCGCCGCAACCAGGGAGGTGATGAATACAATCTTGAAGTCCGGCCTGTGGATGTGGATCCTAAAGGGATCTCTGTCCTCCAGAGGTAGAACATGCAGCATGCTGGCGACAAAGAAGACAAAGAATATCTTCACCAGTTCCGATGGCTGGAGGGTAAATCCGGCAATGCTGATCGAGAGATTGGCGCCAAAAGTTCGATTCCCGAGAAGCGTCACAAGACTTAGCATTCCAAGTCCCGCAAAGGCATAAAACCACTTGATACTTTTGAAAAAGCGGAATTTCTCAAAGAGAATGGGAATCACTGCCGAGATGAGAAGAGCGACTCCGCAGAAAAGGAGCTGCTTCCTTGCCAGAGGGAACCTGAGCCGCACAAGCATGAGAAAGCCAATGGTCAGAAAGATGCACATGTGATTGACCAGAGAATAAGAGGCTCCCTTATAAATATACTTGTAGATAATCATCGCCAGACTTATGATTCCAAACTGTGCCAGCCCGGCCGCGAGGATCTTCAGATCGAAATTCTGCACATATAAGACCAGGACCCCATTGACCAGGGTCATGTAGATCAGGAGGGTCTGCCGATTGAAGAGCCTCCTCGCCTCCCGGCTCTGCGTATTGATCAAAAGGGACCGAAAGGCCTCGATCGTATAGAGGATCATCATCAGTCCCAGTGACAATCTCGAAACAGATGCGACTACATATCCCATCACTCCACTCCTCTGTGGTAATGTCCCCTGGTATAAGCCCCCTGCCAGGCGACCGTCTCTCCCCTCATAGACCGGCAGGCCAGTCCGATGATCTGATCCATCTCATCCGGGGACTCCCTTGTAAAGTCCAGGCGAAATTCCTGAAAGCCCATTGCGGCCAGATCCGGGATCTGATCCAAAAGCATGGTGGGCAGTTGATTGTATATCAGATTATAGCAGGAAGCGCAGTGGTTTAGAACCGGCATCAGGCGCCCCTTCCGGTCCTCCAGAAAAAGGCTGTGCGGGCGGTGATCACAGCCCATCAAATCCTTGTAGAGGCAGTTTGTTGTAATCATCAGGGGCAGGTGTCCGTATACCGGGATAATTCCCCCCCTGTTATCCCTGTGCGACAGCTCAGCCCGGTTGAGTTCCACCGGAGCCGTCAGTTTCCGGTAGCCCCGGGACCGGGCCAGGGCAACAGCCCGATGGTTCATACTGTAGAGACGCTCTCCCAAGATGATCCGATCCGCCTCAATCCCTTTTTCTTTCAGGTAACCAAGTGCATCCAGAGAAGAAACCAGAAATCCGTCTGCCGACGCGAGCGCGTCGCCGACCAACAGTCTCTCAAGCCACGCTTCGCTTTGCGCTCGAAAGACGGGGGGCATGGCCAGATAGAGCTTCTGTCCTGCGGCGCTTGTCTCCTCTCGGATCTTCCGGTATGCCCCTGCTTCCATCGCAAGCAGAAGTTCCAGCGGGCAATAGACAGCCGCTATCTCCGGTCTCTGAAGCAAATACTTGAGCTGACAGACTTCCGTCAGAGAAGCAGACAGGGAGCCCTTCCTGCAGACCGGATTTTCTCCGGGCCCGGTTATCTCGTGCAGAGGCCGGGCCTCTCTCTTCCCAAGACCCTCAGCCGGAGGACAGCCCATCTTCTCTGCAAGAAGCTGGTCTGTCAGCAGCCCTGTCATCTGCCTCCGGAGCCTCTTTAGGGATGCGACCGGTACGAAGGGACTGCCGATGATTTCCAATCTGAAATCTCCGGGAATGAATGCCGTATCCCCCAGCTGCAGGAACTTGGCCAGGACGGAGTCCTCCCGGGCTGCCCTCTTTTCCGCCGGTTCCAGCAGATCTCCTGTAAGTCTGCAGGAGGATGCGCTTCCGCGGATCTTTGCCTGAAGAGACATTGGCCTCCCCTCCTGCAGGGTCAGCCTCCCATCCAGAAGATATTTCTTCTCCGGCGCAGGCTCAACCTGACTGATCCTGTGCTGGTGCGAGGCCTCTGTATAAGTGATCATGTCCGCAGCGTTGTTCTCATGCAGCCAGACACTGGTAAATCCCTTCCGATTGCCCAGATCAAGGAGCCGCTCAATTGTCTTGTCATCGACATGAAAATCCTCGGCTCCCCTCTCCAGGTAGCGATCGATCATGGCCCGATAGACGCGGACCACTCCCAGGGCATAGGACATCTGCTTCATCCGCCCCTCAATCTTGAGCGAGCAGACACCTGCGGCATCAAGAGCCGGAATATCCCTCACACCGCAGAGGTCCTTCATTGAGAGCAGATAGGGGCCCCGGGCGGGAAGTCTCCTGCCGCAATCATCGAGAACGGTATAGGGAAGGCGACAGGGCTGGGCGCACCGTCCCCGGTTGCCGCTCCTTCCCCCGAACATGGAGGACATATAGCACTGGCCTGAATAGCATACGCAGAGGGCGCCGTGGACAAAGGCCTCGAGTTCCACCGGACAGGCCTGATGAATTCTTGCCATCTCATCAATCGAGATCTCCCGGCTCAGGACGACGCGCTGAAAACCCTCTTCCTGCAAGAGACGGGCTCCGTAGATATTTGCCACCGTCATCTGGGTCGAAGCGTGCAGGGCCAGGCCCGGGAAATGCTCTCTGAGCAGGTCAAAGACCCCCGGATCCTGCACCAGAATTGCGTCCACGCCTGCCTCATAGTAAGCTCTCGCGTAATCATAGAGCTTACGCTCCATTTCTGTGTTCTTTAGAAGGGTGTTGATCGTAAGATAGGACTTGACCCCGTGCAAGTGCCCGTAGCGGATGATATCTGCCCCCTCTTTCCTGTTGAAATTGGTCGCGTAGGCTCTTGCCCCGAAGAGTTCCCCCCCGAAGTAAATGGCATCTGCGCCGGCATTGATGACCGCTCTTGCAATATCAGGACTTCCTGCCGGAGAGAGCAGTTCCAACCCCTTTTTACTCATCCCTGTCTGCTTCCCCTTCCCGCTCGCTTCTCATCTCTCTCATCCGCGCACTTCTCATGTCAGATCGTCAAATGAAAGTTGCTTGATCTCGACCTTCTTCTCTGCGGTCTTCTTGTGTTTGTCCTCTTGCGGCTTCTTGCCGGAGGATGCTCTCTCCGACAGGAATTCGGTCTGCTCCCGGATGGTTTTTACCGCAGTAGCCAGCTGTCTGTCCATCTCAGCGATCCTGGTCTCCTGCGCATCCGACCGGAGCTTCAACGCCGCCATCTGGTGTTTCATCTCATAGAGTTCCTTCTCCTTGGCCAGTGCCTCTTCCTCCAGCTTCCGGATCCGGTCCTTTGCCTTGAAATAATCATCCGCGATATTGATCTCTGTCAGAACATGCCTTTCGTCACAGGAGAGTTTGCGCCAGGAATCCATCTGCCGCATCTGGTCCAGGAGGTTGTTGATATAGACTCCCACCTTCTGCAGATACTCCTGGGACTCGTAACCGCCCAGCTGGTAGATTCTTCCGTCGATCAGCACTTCCTGCACATTCTTGTCGGACATCTCACTCCTCCATTTTCTTCTTCCGGCCGAAATGTTCATAGGCCTCCACCGTTGCCACCCTTCCCTTGGGCGTCCGGTTGATCAGGCCGTTTTTCACCAGATAGGGTTCGTAGACTTCCTCAATCGTTCCTGCGTCCTCTCCGATTGCGGCCGACAGGGTGTCAAGACCTACCGGGCCTCCATCAAATTTCTCAATGATCGTCATGAGAATCAGACGGTCGTTGGTGTCCAGACCCATCTTGTCGACTTCCAGAAGATCCAGGGCCTCACTCGCAATTTCTCTTGTGATCTGCCCGTCATATCTCACCTCCGCGTAGTCGCGCACCCTCTTTAGAAGACGATTGGCAAGGCGGGGTGTGCCTCTGGAGCGTCTGGCCATTTCATAGGCCCCCTCATCACTGATTGTAACACCGAGCTTGGCCGATGAGTGCATAATGATCCGAGACAGCTCATCCGCCGTGTAGAACTCGAGATGATGAATGATGCCAAACCGGTCTCTCAGGGGGGCCGACAGGAGGCCCGCCCGGGTCGTCGCCCCCACCAGTGTAAAGTGGGGGAGGTCTAAGCGTATTGATCTGGCGGACTGTCCCTTGCCGATCATAATGTCAATGGCATAGTCCTCCATTGCCGGATAGAGGACCTCCTCAACCTGACGATTGAGACGATGGATCTCGTCGACAAAGAGGAGGTCTCCCTCTCCAAGCCCGGAGAGGATTGCTGCCATCTCCCCCGGCTTTGCGATTGCAGGCCCTGATGTGATTTTGACATTGACTCCCATCTCATTGGAGATAATTCCGGCCAGGGTCGTCTTGCCAAGACCAGGGGGGCCATACAAGAGGACATGGTCCAGGGACTCTCCCCGGTTCTTTGCCGCCTCGATGTAGATTCGAAGAGATTGCTTGGCCTTCTCCTGGCCGATATACTCAGACAGCTTCTTGGGACGAAGGGAGGATTCCTGAGCCTGGTCTTCTTCTTGAATTTCTGTGCTGATGATACGTTTTTCCATCTCTATGAAGCTCTCTTCCTAAAGTCAAAATGGTCACAGGGTCTGTTTGCATACCCGCAAGCGTCTGATTTCACTGCAGGGCCAGATTCTTGAGTCCCGCCCGAATGATCTCCTCAACCGACATGGCAGATGTGTCAAGATCGTTGATCGCCCGCAGGGCCTCGGTCGAGCTGTATCCCAAGGCGTTCAGGGCCAGAATGGCCTCTCCCCTGGCGTCATTGGCCGCGGCAGGATCAGATCCCGCGTCCATCTTGTCCTCCAGCAGCTGAGCAAAGTCAATCTTGTCCTTTAGGTCTAAGATCAGTCTCTGGGCCGTCTTTTTCCCGATGCCCGGTGCCCCGGCAATTGTCTTGTCATCTCCTGCTGCCACCGCAAAACGGAGTTGATCGGAGGAGAGGACGCCCAGGATTGAGAGCGCGCCCTTGGGACCGATCCCGCTCACACCGATCAGGAGCTTGAAGAGATCCAGGTCCTCCTTCTTGAGGAAGCCGAAGAGAGAGAAGCCGTCATCCCGAACCTGCAGATAGGTATAGACCCTCAGCTGCATCTGCCCGCGGATCTGAGATAAGCTTGACTGGGGAAGACCGATCTCATACCCGATTCCGTCATGGTCCAGGACGATCCCGTCCGGCCTGATCTCCTCAACTCGTCCCTGAATATAAGAAAACATAGTCACACCTCATTTGCCTGCGGCAGGGCCGCAATATGTTTGACGCGATCGTGGATCAAGGCGGATATCATCCCGATCAGGATTCCGGTCAGGCAGCCAACAATCATAAGAACCGGCAGATAAAAGAACACATTGTAGTTCTTGACCAGGAGGACCGCCATGAAGATCTGGCCGATATTGTGGGTGAAACCGCCTACGACAGAGACTCCGATCATGCGCAGTTTCAAGAAACGGCGGGCCATATACATACAGAAGAAGCTCAGCATACCACCCGCCAGGGAATAGGCGATGGAGAAGAGATTTCCGAACATAAATCCCGACAGGAGAATACGAAGAAGGGAGATCAGAAGTGCCTCCGGCGCTCCATAGAGATAGAGAACCAGAACCACAATGGCATTCGTAAGTCCTAGCTTCATGCCCGGCACCCCGAAGTAAAAGGGGATCAGGGATTCTACATAGGAGAACACCAGGGCCAGAGCCAGTAATACTCCCATAAGAGGAACTTTCCTCCGATTCATAGGGCCTCCTTATTTGACGACGGAATCCAGGGAATCTCTCTCCCCCTGAATCACAGTGACAATCACCCGGTTGGGCAGACAGACGATGGATTGGCCCTGCTTTTCAATCTTCCCCTGCTTGACGCAGAGCTGATCCTTGCAATTTGCCTCTGACATATAGGCTTTTCCGCCTGCAATCGTCACACGGTTGATCTCCTGTCCATTGACATCTCGGATGGGAATCTGCTGATCTTCCTTCAGATTGTAGATTCCCACAAGCCTGCCTCTTTGCTCGATCCGGATTTGGCTGCCTGATTTGCTGTTGCCGATGGCCCAGCAGGCAAATACACCGAAAGAAATCACAAGAAGAAGGATAATCACGAAGATATCGCGTCTTGAAATATAGCCTTTCTCAAACACCGGTCTGCTCTCCAATATAGTAGAATCCTCGACAGTCCGTCAGCCGGACCTTGACCAGGCGTCCGATCAGGGAGGGATCCCCTGGGAAATGCACGGTGGAATTATTGTTCATCCGTCCCGTGACAAGGGTCGGATCCTGACGATTGACCTCCTCGACCAGAACCTCTTGGACGCTGCCTGTGTAGGCGCCGGCCCTTCTTCTCGCATCCTCCCTGGTCTGAGCCAGAAGACGGTCAAAGCGCTCCTTCACCAGGGATCCGGGCGTCCGATCCTCTCTGGCCCACTTGGCTGCCGGAGTACCTGTTCTGGGTGAGTAGATGAAGGTAAAGGCCGAGTCAAATGCGACATGTCTGACCACATCCATGGTGTCCTCGAAGTCCTCCTCCGTCTCCCCCGGAAAGCCGACAATGATGTCTGTTGTGATGGAGACATCGGGGATACGGTCCCGGATCCTATCTGCCAGAGCCAGGTAGGACTCCTTTGAGTATTTCCGGTTCATCCTTGCCAGAATGCGGCTGGAACCGGACTGCAGGGGCAGATGAATGTGATGGCAGATCTTATCGGATCCGGCAATGACATCAATCAGTTCATCCGACAGGTCCTTGGGATGAGAGGTCATAAAGCGAATCCGATGAAGCCCCTCGATCTTCTCAATCTCCCGCAGGAGCCGGGCGAAGCTCATCGGGTTCTCAAGCCCGGCCCCATAGGAATTGACGTTCTGTCCCAGGAGCATAACCTCGACGACGCCGTCGCTCACCAGGCGCTCAATCTCACGAATAATCTCGATGGGCTCCCGGCTTCTCTCGCGGCCGCGGACATAGGGGACAATGCAGTAAGTGCAGAAATTATCACAGCCGAACATAATGTTGACGCCGGATTTGAAGCGGTACTTTCGCTCGACGGGCAGATTCTCCACAATCCGGTCTGTCCCCTCCCAGATGTCTACAACCATCTGGTCCGACTGCAGGGTGTCACAAATCAGCTCCGCAAATTTATAGATATTGTGCGTGCCAAAAATCAAGTCGACAAAGCGGTATGATTTCCTGATTCGATCCACCACCGTCTCTTCCTGCATCATGCATCCGCAGAGGGCAATCACCATACCCGGTCTCTTCTTCTTGAATCCGTGCAGGTAGCCAAGCCGTCCATAGACCTTATTGTTGGCATTCTCACGGACGGTACAGGTGTTGTAGATGACGAAATCGGAGTCCTCCGACTCTCCTTCCACATAACCGATCCGCTCCAGGATCCCCCGCAACTTCTCCGAGTCCCTGGCATTCATCTGGCATCCGAAAGTGCTGACGCAGAATGTGAGCTTGCGGCCGATTTTCTCTTCCCGCGAGGCAATCAGACGTCTTGCCTTCTCGATAAAATAGTACTGACGCAGGGGCTCCTCGTCGGGAGCAAGGGGAGAATCATAGTCGATCCAAGCGGCAGGATCCTCAGACGGGATCATCCCCTCCGGGTCAGATTTTTTCTGATCCCCCGCCATCAAGGCGGCGGTGAATTTCTCGTGTAACTCTCGGTTCATTTGCAATCCTTTCAATACAGGATTCTAGCGATAGAGGCTGCAGTCAATGATCCGGTCCTCTGTTATAATGTAGTCCATCCTCTGGTCCCAGTCTTCCTGGGGAAGAGGGCTGTCAGACAACTGAAAGCGGTAGGAGACCCCGACCCGCTCCACCTGTGCGTGCTCCCGCAAGAAGCGGTCATAGTAACCGCCCCCATAGCCGATTCGGCCGCCGGCGCAATCAAAAAGCAGACCCGGCACAATTGCAAGAGCCGGGCCGGACCGGTAGACATGATCCCTTCGGACGGGCTCTTGAATCCCCCAATAGCCGTCGGCCAGTTCGAGCTCGGAGGCCGCCGGATAGAAAGTAATCCCATCCGCCCCTGTCAGAGGAAAATAGAGTCTTCTTCCCTCTCTCCAGCCCTCTTTGATCCAGGGCCAGAGGTCAATCTCCTCCTCCATAGGGGCGAAAACCAAGAGGGGCCTGTCCGGTTCACGGGCCAAAAACCGGTCTGTAAATTCCGGCAAATGCCTGCAGACCTCCCGGGATTGACGGGTTCGCTCAGAAGTCCTCATGGCTCTTCTTCTCTTCCGCGCCTCATTGCGAAGCTCTCTGATTCTCTGATGAGCGTCCATAAAAACCCCATACAAATCTGCGTGCACACTTTATGAATTTTACCATATTTCTTGTATATTGAGTATGTTTGGGACTATGCTATAGGAGACTAACACCAAGGGACAGACGGAGCTTTCCAATGAAGAAAAACCTTATGAAAATACTCTCACTCAATCTTTTGATCCTGACAGGCATCTATAGTCTCTGCTCCTGCGCCAGTAACCGTCAGACAGAGCCCTATCAGAAGTCCGGCTTCTACTTTGACACCATCATCAATCTGACCCTCTACGGAGAAGACGGACAAAAATCCTCGAACTTCGAGGGTGCCTTTGCCCTGGCCCGGAAATACGACGACCTCCTCTCCATGCAGAAGGAGGGCAGCGATATCAACCGGATCAACAGCCATCCAAAGACCTGGGTGACCGTCGACCCCGCAACCATTGAGGTCCTGCAGGAGGGGATCCGATATTCGAGGGACTCTGCCGGCAGCTTCGACATCACGGTTGGCAAGCTGTCCGCTCTCTGGGACATCTCCGCGGCAGCCGGAAACGATCACAAGGGAATGATCCCCTCCCCGGACCAGATCCGCCCTCTCCTCTCACACATCAATTATGAGGCAGTCAAAATAGACGGCAACCGGGTCATGCTGGACGATGATCAGGCGGCCATTGATCTGGGCGGCATTGCCAAGGGCTATATCGCCGACAAGATGAAGGACTATCTCATGAGCCGGGGGATCCGGTCGGGCCTGATCAATCTGGGCGGCAATGTCCTTGTCATAGGACAGAAGCCCAATCAAACCGATTATGAGATCGGCATCCAAAAGCCCTTCGATGAGGATGGAGATGTCCTCGCCTCCGTCAAACTCAATGACCAGACAGCGGTGACATCCGGCATCTACCAGCGGTACTTTAAAGGAGATGACGGAAACATCTATCACCACATGTTAAACCTCCGGTCCGGCTACCCTGAGCAGAACGACCTGTCCTCCGTGACCATCATCACGGACAAATCCACCAGGGCGGATGCCCTCTCCACAATCACCTATCTGAAGGGCAGGGAGGAGGGAACTCGCTTTATCGAATCTCTGGACGGCGTCGAGGCCGTATTCGTCGATCGGAACAACCATATCTCTTACACCTCCGGCATCGGAACGAAGATTCCCTTCCGCGAAATCAGCAGATAAAGCGGACCTCCCTCTCCGCTTCCTTGCAGCTGCTGCACTTTTCCTTGCATCTGCGGCACTTTACCTCTCATCTGTAGCAGTTTCCTCACATCTATAGCAGAAAGCTTCCGGCAAGAGAAGGTCTCTCGCAGAGAAAACCCCCTCAACCGTCCTGCGATTGAAGGGGTTTTCTTCGACACGTTTTGTCCTATAACTCTGATAATGGAAGACGCCCGGATACGTCAGGTATCCGAAGAAGTCTTTACAAGCTTGCCTGCTTGGCCCGGTTCTCCTCAGCCAGGGGAACATTCTGCATGAGAATCACCTTCTTGGGGCACTTATCTGCGCACTTGCCGCAACCGACACACTTGGACTGATCGATATGAGCAATATTGTCAACCACATGGATCGCGTCATACTGGCAGGCCTTCTCACACATATGACAGGCGATGCAGCCGGCCTTGCAGACCTTGCCGACCTTGGCCCCCTTGTCCTCGGAGAGGCAGGAGACAGCATAGGAGGAGTTATAGGGTATCATCTCAATAATATCCCTGGGGCAGGCGGCGACACACTTGCCGCAAGCCTTGCACTTCTCCCGGTCTACAAAAGAAATTCCATCTACAATGTGAATGGCGTCAAAGGGGCAGGCACGGACGCAGGTTCCCAGGCCCAGGCAGCCATAGGAGCAGGCCTTTGCTCCGCCGCCGGGAACCTGTGAGGCTGCGACACAGTCCATGAGTCCCTCATATTCATACTTGTCTTCCGCCTTCTCACAGTTACCGGAACAGCGGACAAAGGCCACTTCCCGCTCTGTCTCGTCCGCGGAGACACCCATGATCTCAGCGACCTGGGCCGCAACCGGTTCACCGCCGACAGGGCACTGGTTAACCGGGGCTTCCCCCTTGGCAATCGCCGCCGCAAGAGCAGCGCAGCCGGTATATCCGCAGCCGCCGCAGTTATTTCCCGGAAGGACATCAAGTACAGCCGCCTCCTTGGGATCAACCTCAACAGCGAACTTCTCCGCGGAGAATCCAAGGAAAAAACCGACAATTACGCCGGATCCGGCGACAACTACTGTTGCAAGAATAATTCCTATCATACTTACCTCCCGATCATTCCGGAGAATCCGAAGAATGCAATTGCCATCAAGCCGGCGGTCACAAGGACAGAAGCCGTTCCCTTGAAGGGCTCGGGAAAGTCATTGAATTGAATCTTCTCGCGAATTCCTGCCATAATCACAATCGCGATCAAAAAGCCGACCGATACACCGGCTCCGTAGATCACTCCCTGCAAGACATTGTACTTGTACTGAACGATGTTCAGGGCTGCGCCAAGTACGGCACAGTTCGTCGTGATCAGGGGCAGATAGACGCCCAGGGACCGGTAGAGGGCCGGGACATTCTTCTTAAGGAACATCTCAACGAACTGTACCAGGGCTGCGATCACAACAATAAAGACAATCGTATTCAGATAGTCCAATTTATTAGGCCCTAATATCAAGCTATAGATAGCGCCGGTCACCGCCGATGCGATCGTGATGACGAATACAACAGCGCCTCCCATACCTGCGGCTGTCTTGACGTCGGTGGATACGCCCAGGAAGGGGCACAGACCCAGGAACTGGCTGAGCACAACATTATTCACAACGGATGCCGCAATAAAAATCAAAAGCAACGAAGCCATCTTTGCTCACCTCCCTCAGTCATTGTCGGCAGAAGTCTTCTCTTCGGCCCCGGCCGTCTCGGCGGCAGTCTCTTTTGCCTTGGCCTCGGTTGCCGCCGGCTCTTCAGAAGTCTCTGTCGTCTTGGTCGCTTCCGCTTCTGCCTTAGCCTTGGCCGCCTCCGCTTCTGCCTTAGCCTTGGCCGCTTCCGCCTCTGCCTTAGCCTTGGCCTTGGCCGCAAGAGCCTCTTTCATCTTCTCTGCCTTTTCCCTCTCGGCCTCGGTGAACTCCACCGTGGCCCGGGTCATTCCCTGGCAGTGATCCTTAAGAGAGCATCCGCCGCAGTCGCCCGTGTAGACACAGCCCTGGGCGGGAGCTAAGGGCTTGCCCTTGGCTTCCGCTTTCTTGCGGACGACATTCATCACAGCGACCAGGATGGAGAGGATGAAGAAGGCACCGGGAGCCAGCACAAAGATTGTGATGGGTGTGTAGCCGACCTTGCCGACATCCGCCAGGGGCAGAACCTGCATCTTAAAGAGCTGGCCTGCGCCTAAGAACTCGCGGACCAGTCCGATCGCCGTAATCGAGCAGGTAAATCCGAGTCCCATGCCAAGCCCGTCGAAGAAGGAGGGGATGACCGGGTTCTTGGAGGCATAAGACTCCGCGCGTCCCAGGATAATACAGTTGACCACGATCAGGGGGATATAGATTCCCAGCGCATCATTAATGGCCGGGGCATACCCCTGCAGAAGCATCTGCACGATTGTGACCAGGGATGCGACGATGACAATATAGGCCGGCATGCGCACACGATCCGGAATAATCTTTCTGAGTGCCGAAATAATCAGATTGGAGAAGGCGAGCACCGCTGTGGTTGAGAGTCCCATTCCGATGCCGTTGATGGCAGATGTGGTGACAGCAAGTGTCGGACACATTCCAAGCATTAATACGAAGGTGGGATTCTCCTTGTAAATACCATTGACCAATCTCTCTAATGGTTTATTCATTACTTGTCACCTCCCATCAGACTCCTGGCATAAGCCACACCCGAGTTGACGCCGATGGTCACGGCACGGGAGGTAATGGTCGCGCCGGAGATCGCCTGAATTTCATTCTCGGCAGAGGGCTTGTCTTTGACAACCTCAAGAGCCTTATCCGTCTTCTTGTCCATGAACTGATTCTTGAACTTAGGCTCCGTAGACTTCATCCCAAGGCCTGCCGTCTCGGAAATCGTCGTGATTGAGTAGCCGTTCAGCGTTCCGTCATTCTTGACTCCGACAGAGAAGGTGATGTCTCCCCCATATCCCTTGTGCGATGTCACGGTTACGACGTAGCCGATCCGATTTCCTGAGGCATCGAGAGCCTCGACCGCATTCTGAATATCATCGTCGGGGAAACCATTCTCGTGGATATAGGTTGATCCCTTGCTCTTTGCCGCGTCCACATCGGCCTCGAAGCCATCCAGCTGCTTGAAGTCAGCCGCATCTGAGAAGACTTCCTTATAAGCCTTCTTGGTCGCAGCCTCCTTGGCATTCTTGATCGGTATCTCAGTGATGTTGTTGACAAGACCGAGGGAAACACCGGAGATCAATGTGATGCCGGTCAGAATCAGAGCGTCATGCACGATACGGTTCATTGTGCGCCTCCCTTCTTCTCCTTAACCTGTCCAAATGCCATGGGAACCGTCCATCTCTCGATCAGAGGCACAAGGAGGTTGGACAGGATAATTGCATAGGATACGCCTTCCGCGCTGGATCCGTAGAAACGGAAGAGACCTGTAAAGACCCCCAGCACCAGTCCGAAGACAACCCGTCCCATGGGTGTGACGGGACTTGTGACATAGTCGGTAGCCATGAAGAAGGCTCCAAGGATGATACCGCCGCCACAGAGTTCCTCTGCCAGGAAGACAGGATCAAATCCATGCTTTCCGAACAGGAGGGCAAAAACCGAGAAGGTCGCCAGATAGACCAGAGGGATTCTCCAGTCGATGATCTTCATAAACAGGAGGAAAATAGCTCCGATCAGAAGACAGAGTGTGGAGGTCTCTCCGATCGTTCCTCCGATACGGCCCAGGAACATGGACAGGAGGTCTACACTTCCACTGCCGGATTTGATAACGGCAAGGGGCGTGGCCGATGTCTGTCCGTCGAAAGCGAACTTGGTCATATCGCCCGCGAAAGAGATCAGGAGGAAACATCTTGCGCCCAAAGCGGGATTCATGAAGTTCTGACCCAGTCCTCCGAAGACCATCTTGACGACAAAGATTGCAAAGAGGCCTCCGATGACCGCCTCAAACCACGGGAGGGTGGGCGGCAGGTTGAGGGCCAGAAGAAGACCCGTCAGAACTGCCGAATAATCTCCCGTCGTATTTTTCCTGTGGGTGATTTTGTTATAGAGCCACTCGGAAGAGACGGTTGTCAGTATGGTGATGCAGATCAGGAAAAGGGCATACCAGCCGAAGTTGTACACGCCAAAGATACTGGCCGGCATCAGGGCGAGAATTACGCACTGCATAATGGTGCGGGTGCTCATCTTATCTCTTACATGAGGAGATGAGGTCACATTCAACAGATTACTCACAATTCACCTCCTACTTGGCTGCCTCGGCCTTGGCCTTAGAGGCCGCGGCTCGCTTGTCCGCCATCACCTGCTTCTTCATCAGCCGCACGCTCTGCGCGGTGTGCCTTTTCGCGGGGCACACAAAGGAGCAGGATCCGCACTCAATGCACTCGAGACCATGCCACTGCTCGAAGAGATCCTTCTGTCCCCGGTCGTTATAATCAGCCAGGCGGCAGGGGATCAGATTCTCCGGGCAAGCCTCCACACAGCGGCCGCAATTGATGCAGGCCGAAGCCTCATAGAGGACTGAGGTCCTGGCTGTCATTGCCAGAAGGGCAGAGGTCGTCTTTGTCGTCGCCACATGGGTGTCGAACATGGCAAAGCCCATCATGGGGCCGCCCGAGATATACCTGGCGACCTCCTCCTTGGTCCCGCCGGAAGCGGCGAGAATCTCGTCCATATAGGTCCCGATGTGAATGTGATAATTCCTGGGCTCAGTCACCGCGTCACCGGATACTGTGAAAATGCGATCCATGACAGGTTTTCCGAAGCGAACCGCCTTGTATATGGCGCAGATCGTAGCGACATTGTCGACGATACATCCCGCATCCGCAGGCAGCATCTTGGAGTTGATGGCCCGGCCGGTGCAGGCATAGATAATCTGGCGCTCACCGCCCTGCGGGTATTTGGTCTTGAGGGGAACCACGCACATGCGGGGCTCATCCTTGATCATTTCCCTCAATTTTGCGATGCAGTCGGGCTTATTGTTCTCGATTCCGAAGATCCCCTTGGCCTTGCTGAAGATCCGCAGGATAATCCGCATTCCCTCGATCAGTTCCTCGGGATGATCCATCATCTGCCGGTAGTCAGAGGTGAGGAAGGGCTCGCACTCCGCACAGTTGGCAATGATCGTGTCAATTTCGTCCGGATTCTTGGGAGACATCTTCACTGCGGTCGGAAAGCCTGCGCCTCCCATACCCACAACGCCTGCCGTGCGGATCTTCTCGATAATCTCTTCCCTGCTCAGATAATCGGTTTCATCGCATTCCTGAAATTCGACTTCTTTGTACTCCTCATCATTCTCAATGATGATTGCCGTACCCGGGGATCCGGTTGCGCCCATAAGGGATTCAATTCCTTTGACTCGCCCCGATACAGAGGAGTAGATCGGAGCAGATACGAATCCTCCCGCCTCCGCGATCATCTGCCCTCGCAGCACCGTATCACCCGCAGCCACAAGAGGCTTGGCGGGAGCACCAATATGCTGGGAGAGGGGAAAAGCCAATTCCTTGCCGGGAAGCAGCTCTTTGACCGGCTGATCCTTGGAGAGCTCCTTGCCCTCGATCGGATGGACGCCGCCCTTAAATGTTTTTAAAGACATACTTAATCCTCCCATAAACTTTAAGCTATCGCTATTATAGCATTCTGTCCATTTCAGGCATCTTTCCTCAAGAAAATTTTTGTATCTTTCACAAAACAAATCCGACAAAAAGAAGAGAATTTTTGTTATATTTGACTAACTTTTCATCCTTCGACCTTACCTCTTCCGGCCTCAAGTGTTAGAATAATTCCATGAAAATCTGGACAGACTCTCTTCCCCTGGAAGGACAGACAGGGACAACCGCATACCCGGCTCTTGATTCCGGAGCCTTCCTTGTGGACATCGAGACGACCGGATTCTCTGCGGAGACCTGCTCCATCTATCTGATCGGCTGCGCCGAGCGCCGGGATGACCGCCTGATCTTAAGACAGTTTTTCGCTGAGACCCCGGATCACGAGGCTGAGATCCTGGCCGCCTTTTCTGACTATATTGCTGACAAGAAGGCCGTCATCAGTTTCAATGGCCACCGGTTCGACCTCCCCTTCCTTGCGACCCGGGCCAAGAGGCATCGTCTCTCCCTTTCCCTGGATGATCTGGCTTCCATCGATCTCTACCGGATTGCAAGGAAGTACAAGTCCCTCCTTCAACTGTCCTCCTGCAAGCAGAAGGCAATTGAAAGAGCCCTGCATATTGACCGCGAGGACCGGTGCAGCGGGGGGGAATTAATTGAAGTCTACCGGGATTATGGCCGGATGGGATCGCAAGAAGGGGAATCCCTCCTGGCCCTCCACAACCACGACGATGTCTTCGGCATGTACCCTCTTCTCTCCCTTCTCTCCTACGAGAAACTGAAAGAGGCCCATGTGGTCCTGACCGATCTTCAGTCGGATGGCCGGGACCTCCTTCTGACGGCCGAGTTGGATCTGTCTCTTCCGATCCCGGCCAGAGTCCGGTCGGCCGCCCTTAATATGCTGATGGATCAAGACCTCCTTCGCGCTCTGATTCCCCTCCGAAGGGCTTCTATGCGCTACGAGCTCGACCACCCCGAGAATTACTATTATCTTCCGGAGGAAGACATCGTGATTCCAAAAGCCCTGGGTGAGAGCATCGCCTCTTCACGCCGCCGAAGGGCTACGCCTAAGATCTGCTGTGTCAAGAAGGATGGCGTCTTCTTTCCCCTGGCCGACTTCCTCCCTAAGCCCGGGGACCTGCCTCTCTTTTATGAGACCTACCGCGGCAGACAGGCCTATTTGGAGTACCCGGACAAACGAGAAAAAGAATTCATGCAGCGATACTTAGAGTCAATCCTTCGCTCCATCGAGAATTATCGGTGGAAATGACATGATACGGACTCGAGAAATTACAGACAGTGGATCGACAGTGGATTGATAGAGGGAGAAGACCATGAAGCACTTTCTTCGAGGAGCCAGACACAACAGACAAATCTATGCCTTCGCTCTGCTCGGCATCGTCTTGATTATTTTCCCAAAACAGATCACCAATTACGCCTCCGAGCTCATCGGGGGGCTTATGTGTCTCTACGGCGCCTTTGATCTGTTCATGCATCACTTCTACAAGACCCATCACATTCACACCGGGACCTCTCTCCTCTATCTGATCCTGGGCGCAGTGATTCTCTTCCAGACCGAACAGGCCCTTGTGACCATCGGCATTACCTGGGGAATTATCTCCCTGCGCGAAGGAGCCTATGAAGTCGATGAGATTATGCACGGGAGGGAACTGACTGTCCCCCAGGCTCTGATGCTGCTCCTCTCCTTCGTCTTCGCTGTCATGCTCCTCTTCGATCCCTTTCACCACTTTGAATTTCACGTGCGCTTAGTCGGTTTTGAGATGATTTTTGACACCTTAGACTTCATGCGGGCAGAGCGGAGCCGCGACAAGAAGAGCATGTCTCTCTCCGAGGAGAAGGATTCCGGGAAAGAGGAAGTACAAAAGCGGGAAGAAGAACCGATACACTAAAAAAGACTGTGCTCCCGCATCCCTTAGCTACACCTAAATGCAACTAAGAGATGCCGAAGCCAGTCTTCTTTTCAGTCAAATATTCTTATCTGTCTCTCCTGTCAGGTCGTCGGTCGAATCACTCGGCGTCGCTGTCTGTGTACGCGGTCTCGACATCCTCATCCTGCGCAAAGCGGGAGTTGGAATCATCCAGCGCCTTCATAGAGAGGCTGATCTTGTGGTCTGCCTCGCGGAACTCGACAATAACCGCAGTAACCTCCTGGCCTACAGAGAGAATGTCCGAGGGCTTGTCTACATGTTCCTTGGAGATCTGAGATACATGAAGAAGGGCATCAATACCGGGTGCCAGCTCAATGAAGGCACCGAAATCGGTCATGCGGGCAACCTTGCCTGCGACAACCGTGCCGACTGCAAACTTCTCCGATGCACCGTTCCAGGGATTCTCGTCTGCGAACTTACGAGAGAGTGCGATCTTGGAACCGTTGATCTCCTTGACGAAGACGCGAACCTTGTCATCGACATTGAAGACCTTGCGGGGGTTCTCAACGCGGCCCCAGCTCATCTCAGAGATGTGAAGAAGTCCGTCGATTCCGCCCAGATCCACGAAAGCTCCGAAATCGGTAATGTTCTTGATGGTTCCCTCGATGACGTCGCCAACCTTGAGCTTCTCAAGGAGTTCCTTCTGAACCTCACTCTTGCGCTCTACAAGAATCATCTTGCGGTTTCCGATAATTCTTCTTCTGCGGGGATTGAACTCTGTGATCTTGAACTCGATCTCCTGTCCCAGATACTTGTTCAGGTCGCGCTCATAGCGGTCTGACACAAGGCTCGCGGGGATGAAGACTCTGGTTCCCTCGATCTCAACGGAGAGACCTCCCTTGAGAACCTGCGTTACGGGAGCTGTGAGCACTTCCTCATTCTCAAAAGCGGCCTCCAGCTTCTGGTTGCCCTTCTCCTGGAGCAGTCTCTTGTATGAGAGACTCACCTGACCCTCACCGTCGTTCACCTTGGTGACAACGGCCTCCATGGTGTCGCCAACCTTGTGCAGGGTGGTCAGATCCAGGTTGGAGTCATTGGAGTAGTCACTTCTTAAGATGACGCCATCGGACTTGTAACCGATGTTCAGGATAATCTCATCCGGCTTGACGGATAGGATCGTGCCTTCAACTACCTCTCCATTTCTGATTGTCTTAAGACTCTCTTCCAGCATTTGTTCAAAACTCATTTCTGACATTATTTTGAACCTCCTTTATAATTTTTTGTGGGGTGCTGGCCCCTGCTGTTATGCCTACATTTTGAATGGATTGTAGTACCGACACATCAAGATCATCTATAGTCTGGATAAAGTACGTTTTTTTGCATTCACGGCTGCAGATCTCATACAATTTCTGTGTATTGGAACTGCTCTTTCCTCCAATAACCAACATGACGTCTGTCTTGCGTGCGATCTCGTAAGCGTCCCGCTGACGCTCTTCCGTCGCATTGCAGATCGTATTAACAGCGGTAATATCATATCCTTTTTGTTCAAGTATTTCAACCAATTGACCAAATTTCTTGTAGTTGAATGTGGTCTGCGAGACAACCAGGACCTTGCACCGGTCCGGAATAGAGACCGCCTCGGCCTCCGCCTCTGTCATGATGACGGAATAGGGGCTCTTCTTTGGAATCCAGCCGATGATCCCCTCCACCTCCGGATGTTTCGCATTCCCGACAATCAGAATATGGTAGCCTGCCCCGGCATACTTCTCCACCAGGCGGTGGATGCGGAGAACATTGGGGCAGGTAGCGTCCACTATTCGAAATCCGCAGTCTTCCAGCTCGTGGTAGACTCCGGCTGTGATCCCATGCGAACGGATAATAACGGTGCCCGGCTCATACGCCGCAAGATCGCTCCCCTCTTCAATGACAGACACCCCCCGGTCCTCAAGTTCTCCGACCACGATCTCGTTATGAATGATGGGACCATAGGTATAGATCGGCCCCTGCTTCCTCCGGATCTCCCGGTCTACCATATCGACAGCCCTCTGCACACCGAAGCAAAATCCGGCAGACGGAGCTAAAATCACATTTTTCATCGCAGCTTTCCTCTTCTTCACCGGTCTTATATCATCCGTGGAGCTCTCTCTCCAGGCACAGGATCCGGTCGACAACCTGCTCAATGGTCATCTCCGAAGAGTCGATCCGGATTGCGTCCTCGGCCTGGATCAGGGGCGAAATCTCACGGTGCATGTCCCGGTCATCCCGGTCCTCGATATCCCTCCGGATCCGCGCGAGATCATAGGGAACTCCCTCTCTCTCATACTCCCTGGCTCTTCGTTCCGCCCGGGTCTTGACGGAGGCGGTCAGATAGATCTTAAGAGGGGCATGGGGGAGGACCGTAGTCCCGATATCCCGCCCGTCCATAACCAGGTTTTCTCTTGCGGCCAGCTCTCTCTGTAATTTCGTCAGACGGTCCCTGACAGCCGGATAGACGCTGCTGGCCGAGGCGGCGTTTCCCACCTCCTCCGTCCGGATCAGATGACTCACATCCTCTCCGTTTAGGAGGACCTCCTGCCGGCCGTCCCTGTGGCGAAGCGATACCCGACAGTCTCTGACCCCTTCTGCCACAGCGCTTTCATCCTCAAGGTTCACGCCCGACCGAAGCAGATGCAGGGCAATCGCCCGATACATGGCGCCGGTGTCGACGTAGATATAGCCCAGTTTCTCCGCCAGCTGCCTGGCAATCGTTGACTTTCCGGCTCCGGCGGGACCGTCAATCGCAATGTTCATTCCCATGGTTTTCCTCGCTCCTTTTATTTCCCGCCCGGGGCTCCCGCCATCCGGCTCTCTCCCTGTTGACTCTCCGCTGCGCTCATCCCGGCCAGATAGCCTGTCGACCAGGCCAGCTGCAGGTTGAAGCCCCCCGTCAGAGCATCCACATCAATGATCTCGCCCGCCAGATAGAGTCCCTTCACAAGTTTTGACTCCATTGTGGAGGGGTTTATCTCTCTGACACAGATCCCTCCCTGGGTGATGATGGCTTCCGAAAATGACCCGGTTCCGGTCAGGGTCAGAGGAAAATGCTTCAGGCAGTGTACGATCCGTGCCCTCTCCTCCCTGCTGATCTCGTGCATCTTGCGGTCCGGATCAATGCCGGTCCTCACGATCATAAGCGGGATCAGCTTGGATGGCAGGAGGCCGCCGAAGAGGTTCTTATAGGATTTATTGATCTTATCTCTGATCTCTCTCTGGAGTCTTAGATCCAATTCCTCCCGGGTCAGAGCAGACTTCAGGTCAATCTCCGCGCTGAGCCTTTTCTCCCTGCGAAGGCGTCTGCTTAGGATGCTTGACGCAGACAAGATCAAGGGGCCGGAGATCCCGAAGTGGGTGAAGAGCATCTCTCCGAATCCCTCATAGAGCTTCTTCCCCGTTTGCCCCAGGACGCAGAAGCTGACATTGCGCAGAGAGAGTCCCTGCAGGGTCAGCAGGTCTTTCTCTTCTACCGTCATCGGCACCAGAGCTGGGATAGGCTCCCTTAGAGAGTGGCCAAGCCCCGCGGCCATCCGGTATCCGTCTCCCGTCGCTCCCGTCGATGGATAGGATAGGCCGCCGGTCGCAAGGATGACCCCGTCTGCCCCGTATTCACGTCCGTCCTCTAAGACCAGTCCGGTCACCCTTCTTTGCGCGGGTGACTGCGTGACAAGCTCCTGCGGGGAGGACCCGGCATCTTTGCGGTCAGTCTGTCCGAAAGAGGCCGCCTCCTCACAGGTGACCAGGTCTCTGACCCTGCAGCCGAGTTCCATCTTCACCCCCCGGTCCCGGCAGAGCCTGACCAGAGTGGCCGTTACATCCGAGGCGTGGTCGGACCGGGGGAAGACACGATCCCCCCGCTCAATCTTATAAGGCATCCCTTCCCGGGCAAACAGGTCCATGACATTTTGATTGTCGAAGCCATAGAAGGCAGAATACATGAACTTGGGATTGCTGACCAGGTGGGGGAAGAACTCCTCCCGGTCACAAGCATTGGTAAAATTACACCTGCCTTTTCCCGTAATGTAAATTTTCTTGCCGAATTTCTCGTTTTTCTCAAGGATCCTAACGTTTGCCCCATGGTCAGCCGCGGCATAAGCTGCCATGAGACCGGCCGCGCCGCCGCCGATAACAATGATCTCAGACATAGTTCACCTGACCCGGATAGTCCATCCCCACGGAATCATCGGACGAGTTGATCTCATCCATCCCGTCATACGCATAGTCTCTGGCAATCTCCTCCAGGGTCTCCATCTGCCTTGCGACCTCGGTCTTCCTCTCCTGGGTCATGGCGACCAGAAGGGCGTTGATCAGACTCATGGGGGCGACAAGAGAGGGCGCAATCTCATTTAATTCCGCCTGGGCGGTCAGGTTGCAGGAAGAATAGAGATTCATGGGAGAGGTGATCCGGTCTGTCAGAGAGATCACCTTGGCCGACCGGGCATTGGCGAACTCCATCGCCTTGAGCGTCCGCATGGAATAGCGGGGGAAACTGATTCCCAGAAGACAGTCTTCGGAGCAGATATGGATCATCCGCTCATAGATCTCGGAGACATTGAGGCTGGTAATCATATGGACATGATTTCTGACCAGGCGCAGATAAGAGGCCAGATACCCGGCCAGGGGGGCGGAGGCGCCCAGACCTACGATATAGACATTCCCGGCCGACAAGAGGATCTCCACCGCCTCCTCGAAAGCATTCTGGTCTGTCTGACGCAGGGTCTCCTCCAGCTGCCGGCAGTCAGACTCCAGGACCTGTGTCAGAATCCGGGATTTGCCGGCCCGCTTGTTCTGGCTCTTGACTTCCTGACTCTTAATCAGCCGGTTCTTGACATTATCCTCCAGATCTCTCCGAAAGGCCGGATAGCCGGAATATCCCAGGGACATAGCAAATCGAACCGCAGTGGACTCAGAGACCCCGACCGTTCTGCCCAGCTGGGCCGCCGTCATAAAGACCGCCTGGTCATAATAGTCTGCAATATAATTGGCGATTTTCTTCTGCCCCTTGCTCATCCTGCTGTATTCCGCGTTGATGCGGGTCATCAGGACATTCTTAACAGCCATATCCGCTTCCTCTCTCCTCACAATAGCACTCACCTATTATAGAAAGAGGGTCTCGCTTTGTCCAACGGCATCTTCGGTTCATCTTCTTCCCTTCAAGTCTGAAATTCATCCTTCCGGCTCATTTCCCCTGCCAAGACGGCTATTTCCCCTCACAAAAAAGGAGGAGGCATCTTGCCTCCTCCGCCGTTCTCATGAAAGCACACCCTCACCCGGGTGGCAGATTACAAGATCCGGTGCCGAATATGTTCACACGGGATAAGCCCCGTTCTCGCCGTCCGCCAGATTGACATCAACCTTGGACTGCTGAGCCTGCCGGTACTTGAAGTAGTCGGTGGCCACCTGGGGGAAGAGGGCGTAGGACAGGATGTCCTCATCCTGCTGCTTGTAAGGGGCAACCGCCCTCCTCATCTCCGGCAGCTGGGGGCCAAGAAGGTCAGCCGCGCGGCAGCTGATCGCCTCGTACTTCCGGTCTCCGAGGGCCTTGTCAAGGACCTCAGGATTAAAAGGCTTCTCAGTCTTTCCATACTTGCCCAGAAGGAGGTCTTTGGTCTGGTCCGTCACGACCTTATAGCGCTCTCCCATCAGGACATTGAAGACCGCCTGGGTTCCCACGATTTGGGAAGAGGGCGTAACCAGGGGGGGCTCGCCTAGGTCTTTTCTTACACGGGGGACCTCTTCCAGGACCTCCTGCAGCTTATCCGACTTACCCTGCTCCTTGAGCTGTCCGATCAGGTTCGAGAGCATACCTCCCGGTACCTGATACATCAGAGTCTTGATGTTTACACCGAGCACCTTGGGGTCCAGACGTCCATTGTCAATATACTTCTGACGGATGGGGGCGAAGTACTCGGCGATCTCTGCCAGCTTATCCAGGTCAAGCCCTGTATCGTAGGGTGTGTCCTTGAAGGCCTCAACCATGACCTCTGTCGCGGGCTGGGATGTGCCAAGGGCGAAGGGGGAGATGGCCGTGTCGATGATATCCGCTCCGGCCTCAACCGCCTTCAGGAGGGTCATAGAGGCCACGCCGGAAGTGTAGTGGGTGTGAATCTCAATGGGCAGGTCTGTGGCGGACTTCAAGGCGGTGACAAGTTCTGTTGCGGCCTTGGGGATTAAGAGCCCGGACATATCCTTGATGCAGATGGAATTGGCTCCCATCTCCTCGATGCCCTTGGCCTTCTTCATCCAGTAATCAAGAGTATAGGCATCTCCCAGGGTATAGGAAAGGGCAACCTGTGCGTGTCCTCCCTCCTTGACCGTCGCCTTGACTGCCGTCTCCAGGTTGCGCAGGTCATTCAGGCAGTCGAAGATCCGCACCACATCAATGCCGTTTGCGATTGACTTCTGGACGAAATACTCCACAACATCATCCGCATACGGCTTGTATCCCAGGATATTTTGTCCGCGAAAGAGCATCTGCAGGGGCGTCTTCTTAAATCCGGCCTTGAGCTTCCTAAGACGATCCCAGGGGTCCTCTTTGAGGAAACGGAGGCAGGCGTCAAAGGTAGCGCCGCCCCAGCACTCCACCGCATGATAGCCGATCTGATCCATGGCGGGAACGATGGGAAGCATCTCCTCCGTTGTCATGCGGGTTGCGATCAGGGACTGGTGCGCGTCGCGCAGGACGGTCTCTGTAATCTGTAATTTCTTGTCAGCCATGTATCTCTCCTCTCAACAAGTGATACAAGTATTATTATATTCCAAAGATAGCCATGAAAACGCCTGCCGCGACAGCGGTCCCGATGACTCCGGCGACATTGGGTCCCATTGCGTGCATCAGGAGGAAGTTGGTCGGATCCGCTTCCGCTCCCACCTTCTGTGAGACACGGGCCGCCATCGGCACGGCAGAGACTCCGGCAGACCCGATCAGCGGATTGATCTTTCCGTGCGTAATGTGAGACAGGATTTTTCCGAGCATCACGCCGCCGAAGGTCCCGAAAGCAAAGGCGATCAGGCCGAGGACAACAATCTTGATCGTAGTCACATTGAGGAAGGCCTCTGCGGACGTGGACGCTCCCACAGACGTTCCCAGAAGGATGACAACAATGTACATCATGGCATTGGATGCGGTGTCCGTCAGCTGGCGAACCACGCCGGACTCTCGGAAGAGATTGCCGAGCATCAGCATGCCGACCAGGGGGGCTGTCGTGGGCAGCACCAGGCAGACCACAATCGTGACAATGATCGGGAAGAGAATCTTCTCAAGCTTTGACACAGGGCGAAGTTGGCCCATGTGAATGCTCCGCTCCTTCTCTGTCGTAAAGAGCTTCATAATGGGGGGCTGGATGATGGGAACCAGAGACATATAGGAATAAGCTGCCACTGCAATGGGCCCCATCAGGGCAGATTGTCCGAGCTTGCCTGCCAGGAAAATCGAGGTGGGCCCATCCGCGCCTCCGATGATGGAAATGGCTGCGGCCGCCTTGTCCGAGAAGCCCATAAACATGGCCAAAAAATAGGCCAGATAGATTCCGAGCTGGGCGGCGGCTCCCATCAGGAATGAAATGGGATTGGCGATCAGGGGGCCAAAATCGGTCATTGCTCCGACGCCCATGAAGATCAAGGAGGGCAGGATCGACCACTCGTCCAATTGATAGAAATAATAGAGCAGACCTCCCACGCCGTTGCTGGTATCCTCAGGACTTGCGATGATGTCAGGGTAAATATTGACTAGGAGCATGCCGAACGCGATCGGCACCAGCAAGAGGGGCTCAAAGCCCTTCTTGATCGCAAGGAAGAGGAAGACGCAGGCCACGCCGATCATGACATAGTTTCCGGGAGTGAGGCTCGCGAAAGCTGTCTGACCGAGGAGGTTTGACATCGTCTCCAAAACATAACTCATGTATTCGTTCCTCCTGGAAATGCCGCTTAATTCATTGTAGCCAGAAGATCGCCGGCCTCAACCTGCTGACCCTCCGTCACCTCGATGGATGCGACCGTTCCGTCCTCAGCGGCAACGACCGGCGTCTCCATCTTCATGACCTCAAGCGTCAGAACCGTCTCTCCCTTCTTGACGGAAGTTCCGACCGGAACATTGAGTTTAAAGACCTTGCCCGCTGCCCCCGCCTCAATACGGATAGATCCCTGTCCTAAAGGAGCGGCCTTTGCAGGAGCTGCCTCTGTCGGAGAAGATTCGGTCCGGGTACGGGGGGCGGAAGCACAACCGGCCCCCTCTTCAACCGTGACATCATAGGTGTTGCCGTTGACAGTGATGGTGTAATTCTTCATTTTGAAATCCTCCTGATTAATATCTTCTCTTAATAGAGCGAACAACGAAGTCATCGGTTGCGCTTCCTGTGGACGCCGCAATGGCTGCCGAAATCACAGCGACCAGTTCCAGGTCACCTGTGTCTTCTTCCTCATCGTCAAATTCCTCTTCCGGCTCCGGGACCGGCTTTGCGACGGCTGCGCCTGACCCGGGGATGTATTTGAAGAGACTGATCAGAACAGAGATCAGGATCAGCATGACAAAGACCGTTCCCATCCCCATGATGACATTGAGTCCGGCTTTTCCCATGGTCTCGCCCAGACTGTAGACCGGCTCAATATTAATGGAGGTCACCTCCATGGTCTTGGCCTTCATGACATAGATCAGCTTCAGGTCTCGCTTGCTGTATTTCAAGACCTGGCTTGCGGTCAGGGTCTTCCCCGACTTGTTCAGACTGAATTCCCCGTAATCCTGGAAATCTCCCGCCTGGTCGCGGTTTGCGGCCCAGTTGGCGAACATCTCCGCATAGACCGCAGCATTCTCTTCCTTGGTGTTCTTGCTGTAATAGTTCTGATACTGTTTTGCCTCATCCGAAGACAAGGACTGGAGCTGACCGGCTGTCTTCTGAATGACAGACTGAATATCCTGCTCCGAATAACCGCTATAACTGTTTTTGGAACTCCCGCAGGCGGCCAGAACAAAAACACCGATCAAGGTCAGAGCGAGAAGTCCTAGTTTCTTTCTCATAGTCTCACCTTTCTCACTTGGTACCGTGCTTCTTAAATGTGTAATCCTCCCTCTTGGTGAGGAGCATCTCAAATCCTGCGATCAGATACTTTCTCAGATCCGCAAAATCGACAATCCGATCAATATAGCCCCTTCCGCAGACAGCGCTGAGGTCTGACTGCTTGGATGCGAAGGCCCTGGCCATCTTACTCTGCTCTGCGGGATCAGCTCCGGCATACATGACCTGGGCTGCCAGCTTGGCATCCATGATCTCCACCTTGGCATCCGGCAGGGCCAGGGTCAGGTCTGCACCGATCGGCTTGGAATTCATGGCAAGATAGGCCGTGCCTACAGCTCTCTTCATGACAACATTGATCTTGGCGACCGTGGCAGACGCCAGGGCATAGGTCAAGCGGGCAACTGCCTGTCCCAGGGCCTTCTCCGCATAGATGCTGGCCTCATAGGAAGCTACATTGGTCAGACTGAGAAGCGGGATGTCGAAGGCATCGCAGAAGCGGACGAAATCCGCCGCCTTGTATGCTCCGTTGACCGTCAGCTGGTCGCCCCGGTTCCGGTCTCCTGCCGCCTGATTATTTCCGAAGACACCAACCGTAATTCCTCCGATACGAGCGAAGCCGGTGGTCATCTCTCCGGCGAAGCCGGCCCTGGTCTCGAAAAACTCATAATTGTCCGCAATCTCTGCCGCGAAGAGGCCGGCCTTCTCCCGCTTCTCATCAAGTCCCTCAGAGGCGCGGTTTAAATCATCCGCAGCCTCAGAGACCTCTCCCTCCTGCAGGTTAGACCCGGGGATCAAGCTGATCAGAGCCCGGATCCGAGCGAGAATTTCTCTCTCGTCACCGACTCCGTCCACATTGCCGGCCTCAAACTGGAAGGGGGCAGAAGCGGTGTCGAGCGTCTCTTTGCAGTTGCCCTCAATCGCATCCGCGGAATTGATAAAGAGCTTTGCGTCTGTCTCCATGAAGGTGAAATCCGAAATTGAGGTCAGAATGCTGAGTCCTCCGCCGCATGAGCCGAAGACGGCCGTCAGCTGAGGGATAATTCCTGAAGCACAAGCCGCTTTGGCATAGATGCTTCCGATCGCGTCCAGGGCGTCTACAGACTCCTGGAGGCGGATTCCGGTGGAATCAAGCAGGCCGATGACCGGCGCTCCGACCTTGACCGCCATCTCATAGGTCTGGCAGATCTTTTTGGCGTGCATCTCCCCGATCGATCCGCCCATTACCTGAGGATCCTGGCTGTACACGAAGACCAGGTTCCCGTCAATGGTTCCATGGCCGACTACAACCCCATCCGACGGGGCTTTCCGGTCCTGGGAATTGAAATCGGTGCTTCTTGAGGTCACAAGGGCTCCGACTTCCACGAAGCTGTGATCGTCAAGAAGAGATTCGATTCTTCGGAACGCAGGGCTTATTGCTGCATTACTCATGCTCATTCCTCCATAAATAATTATCTCTCCCCCGTATTTGTGTATATTTTGCACGAGGATTACGGTCTATCGGATACCTTCTTCCGAAAATAGTCCAAAAGCCAACACAATAATAGTATCTCTCTTGTCCTGAGAATTCAATGAAAATTCAGGCGGATGATCAGACCTCGACATCCAGCCGCAAGGCCTCCTCGGAGGCCTCTCTCCGGAATTCTTCAACCCTGACCGGATTCATAGCCGGCAGGTCGTCCAGGGAAGAGAGACCGAAGGACCGAAGGAACTGCTCTGTTGTCCCAAAGAGCATGGGCCTCCCGGGAGCATTCAGCCGTCCCAGTTCTTCAATCAGGTCGTATTCAATCAGCCGGCTTATGGCGTGATCCGAGGAGACCCCCCGAATCTTGTCCACCTCCGCCTTGGTCACCGGCTGCTTGTAGGCGACAATCGAGAGGGTCTCAAGCATCACATCGGTCAGGATCTGTCTCCTTGGCTGCTTGGCAATCTTAATCAGAGCATCATAGATGTCTGTGCTGGTGCACATCTGATAGGAAGACTCCAGGGAAATGATCTGCATCCCCCGGTCCTCTCTCGCATAGTCCTCCTTCATCTGCTCAAGACATCCGATCACGTCATCAAGAGGAAGATCCAGAGCTCCCGCAATGCGGGCAGGATCGACAGCATTTCCCATAGTAAAGAGAATCCCCTCGATCACCTTGTATAGATTATTTTTCTCCATGTTCTTCCTCCGCAAGCCGGGACTCGATTCGGATCTCGCCGAAGCGCTCCTCCTGGCAGACCACGATATCCCCGGCCTTCATCATCTCCAAGATAGCCAGAAAGGTAACGACGGTTTCCGTGCGACTCCCGCTCTTCCTGAGGAGACTTTCGAAAGAAAAAAATCTCCTGCTTCTGGCATAGGCTCTCAGGTTCGCAATCCGGTCATCAACTGATATCTCTTCTCTCTTGATGTTGCCGAATTTGGCCCGGATGGGATCAATCCTCCGCTCCTGCCTCCGCAAGACCTCCTGAAAGACCTCGTAGAGCCGGTTTAAGTCGACTCCGGAATCCTCAATCAAGCGGTTGGGATCCGCCGGCGGCTCATAGGCCCGGACCTCCTCCGGCATAGAGGGACTGTGGTAAAAGTGCAGCTTGGCCAGCGACTGCTGGTCTCTCAGCTGATCTGCCATGTACTTATAGAGCTTATACTCCAGGAGCTGCCGGACCAGGTCTGCCCTCGGGTCCTCCTCATCCAAATCCCCGTCCGCATCCGACTTGGGCAGAAGCATCCGGGACTTAATGGCAAGGAGGGTTGCCGCCATGACCAGAAATTCGCTGGTAACCTCCAGGGCCTCTCCCTTCATGGCTTCCATATAGTCCATGTATTGATTGGTGATTTCGACAATGGGGATATCATAGATATCGACCTTGTTTCTGTCCAACAGATGAAGGAGAAGGTCCAGGGGGCCTTCAAAGGCCTCTAATTTTACTTTGAGTTCCATAGCATCTCTGATAAAAAAACCGCTCGCTGGGCAAGTCCGGCGAGCGGGATCATCGGGTTATAAGTCACTGAGCCAGGTCAGAGGACTTCATGGAGAAGGACATCCGTCCCATCTTGTCTTTGCCCAGGCAAACCACTTCAACCAGGTCTCCCAGGGTCAGCACATCCTCGACACGGTCAATTCGCTGGTTGGCAATGCGGGAGATATGAACCATTCCCTCCTTGCCGGGAGCAAATTCGACGAAGGCGCCGAAGTCCTTGATCGAAACTACCTTGCCGGTCAGATGCTGTCCCTTCTCGAAATCCGTTATGATGATTTTGATCAGACGAACCGCCTCTTCAATCCCGGCCATATCCATGCCTGATACCGATACGGCTCCCGACTCATCGATATCGATCTTGGCCCCGGTCCGGTCGACAATCTCATTGATGGTCTTCCCTCTCTGGCCGACCACATCTCCGATCTTGGACGGGTCAATCTGGATCTGAACAATCTTGGGCGCATACTTGGACAGTTCCGGACGGGGCCGGTCAATGACCATGGACATGCAACTGTCCATAATGAAGAGACGGGCCTCATGGGTCTTGCGAATCGCTTCCTCGACGATAGGCCGGGTCAGGCCATGGATCTTGATGTCCATCTGAATTGCCGTGATGCCGTCCCTTGTTCCGGTCACCTTGAAGTCCATATCCCCGAAGAAATCTTCCAGACCCTGGATGTCCGTGAGAAGAACATAGTCATCGTCCCGATCTCCTGTCACAAGGCCGCATGAGATCCCGGCTACCATCTTCTTGATGGGAACTCCGGCAGCCATCAGGGACATGCAGGAGGCGCAGGTTGAGGCCATCGATGTAGAGCCGTTGGACTCAAATGTCTCGGATACAGCCCGGATCGCATAGGGGAATTCCTCCACAGACGGGAGCACCGGAAGAAGCGCCTTTTCTGCCAGGGCGCCGTGGCCGATCTCGCGCCGTCCCGGTCCTCTGGAGGGCTTGGTCTCTCCCACGGAGTAGGAGGGGAAGTTGTACTGGTGGATATAGCGCTTGCCCGTGATATTGGCATCCAGTCCCTCAACCCTCTGCGCCTCGGACAGGGGGGCCAGAGTAACAATATCGCAGATCTGGGTCTGTCCTCTTGTGAACATGGCAGAGCCGTGGACACGGGGAATCAGGTCCACCTCAGCTGACAGGGGCCGGATCTGATCCAGAGCCCGGCCGTCCGGCCGCTTGTGGTCTCTTAGAATCATCTTTCGAACCGTCATCTTCTGATACTGATAGACAGCGGTATCTAAGACGGACAGATAGGCCTCATTGTCTGCAAACGCCTCGGCAAGGCGGTCTGTTAGCTTCCGAATATTCTCCTCACGGGTCTTCTTGTCATCTGTGAAGACCGCCTCTTCCATCTGATCCGGCGTCACGATCTGCCTCATGTCCTCGAACATCTGCCGGTCAATCGACACATGCTCATAATCATGCTTTTCCTTGCCGACCTCCGCAACCATTTGGTCGATCAGAGCGATGATGGTCTGATTGACCTCATGGGCCTTGTAGATGGCGTCAATCATCTCCTGGTCAGAGAGCTCATTGGCTCCGGCCTCAATCATAATGACCTTGTCCCTGGTAGAGGCAACCGTCAGACGGAGGTCTCCGTTATCCCAGTCAGACTGCGAGGGGTTGATCACCAGATCACCGTTGATCATGCCCAGCTGGGTCATTGCGCAGGGACCGTCGAAGGGAATGTCTGAAATAGCGGTCGCCATGGCCGTGCCGATCATGGCAACCAGCTCGGGTCGGCAGTCAGGATCTACGGAGAGGACCAGGTTGTTTAAGGTGACATCATTGCGATAGTCCTTGGGGAAGAGGGGACGCATGGGGCGATCAATCACCCGGGCGGTCAGGACGGAATTCTCGCTGGCCTTACCCTCTCTCTTGTTGAAGCCTCCCGGGAACTTGCCGACAGAATAGTACTTCTCCTCGAATTCCACAGACAGGGGGAAGAAGTCAATCCCATCCCGCGGCTTCTCGCTTGCGGTCGCCGTGCACAAAAGCGTTGTCTCTCCATAGCGGATCAAGACGGCGCCATTGGCCTGCTTGGCGACCTTGCCCACCTCAATCTGAAGCTCTCTTTGGCCCAGTTCCATTCGAAATGTCTTCATAGTCAATTTTCTCCGTTGATACAAGGCCTATGTTCAAAAGCCATATGCCGAAAAAATAAGGCGGAGTGATTCGCACTCCGCCTAAGCAATCCTTATTTACGCAGACCCAGGCGCTCAATTAGGGAACGATATCTCTCAATATCCTTGTCCTTGAGATAGCCCAGGAGATTACGTCTCTTACCGACCATCTTCAGAAGACCGCGGTTGGAGTGGAAGTCCTTGGGGTTCTTCTTCATGTGCTCGGTCAACTCGTTGATGCGAGCCGTCAAAACGGCGATCTGAACCTCCGGTGAACCGGTGTCGTTCGCGCCCTTGGCGTACTCATTAATAATAGCTGTCTTCTTGTCCTTAGCGATCATCTTGATCCTCCTTATCCATACACATCCGTCGGTACCAAGTGCGGGTCGGAGTCTCCGCGCACTGAGTACGGCCTCAGTTACTAAGCGATTCTAACACACTTGCCTGAGAAATAACAAGCGATAATGTCAAACCCCTCCCGAATGATCCCTCCGGCTACTGATATAGGATTCGATCCGGATCCGGTCCCTCCCGATCTGATCCTTAAGAGCCGCCAAGTTCTCAAATTTTCTCTCGGGTCTCACAAAGTGAAGAAAGTCTACTCGCGCCTCCTGTCCGTAGATATCGCCCGTAAAATCCATCAGATAGGTCTCAATGCCCGGGGTGTGAACTCCGGAAATGGTCGGCTTGACACCGACATTGGTCATTCCCCAATAGGCATTCTCTCCCATGAGGACCCTGGTCACATAGACTCCATAGCTTGGCAGGAGTTTGTCCTCAGCCACAGAGAGGTTGATGGTTGGAATTCCGATTGTTCTGCCAATCTGTCTCCCTCGGATTACCTCTCCGTAGCAGAAGAAGGGATAGCCCAGGAGGGAATTGGCCTCTTCGATCCGTCCCTCCTGAATCAGGCGGCGAATGCGGCTGGACGAGATATCCTCTCCCCCCTCCTTGAGCTTGGGAATAATTCTGGCCTCATATCCGAGCTTAGGCGCAAGCTTGCAGATCAAGGAGACATCACCCGCCCCCCGGTAGCCGAAGCGGAAATCCTCTCCCACAAGAAGGGTCTTCATCGACAGGTCGCGAATCAGTTGGCCGAGAAAGTCCTCCGCCTTCATCCGCTCCACCTGCCGGTTGAATTCCCACTGCATCAGATAGGAAATCCCGGTCTCCTCGAGGAGGATTCCCTTCTCCCTCGTATCCACAAGATTAAAGTTCTCCTGACCCAAAAATCTGCGGGGAGAGGTCCGAAAGGTCAGAGCGACGGATCTGAGCCCCCGCTTCTCCTCGGCTATGGTCTTTTCGATCAAGAGCCGGTGGCCCCTGTGGACACCATCGAATTTGCCGACGCAGACCGCACTGTCTTCATGGATCTGATCCCGCCCGGGACCACAGAGGTACCTCATACCGTCTCCTCATAGAAGAAGGTCCTGATCCGTAGTCCCTCCTTACATCTCATATAGATTCCAAGGAAAGCCCCGTCCGCCAGATAGGCGCGAAAGCCCTGTCCCTGCTCAGCAGAGGACCAGTCATAGGCCCGACACTCGCCTCCCGGGCCCTCCCAGAATGTGCACTGCTCCAAGACTTCCTCTCCCACGGGTGCTCCGTTTTTAGCCGCCAGAGTCAGACACTCTGGGAACTTCACGCTCGGGAGATCGCAGAACACAGCATCAATCGGGCGGAGAATCTCCCCCTGCCTCCCCTCGGAGACGGCTGTCTGAATCTGATCGAGCGTAAGGGCTGTCTCTCTGTCAAAACTCCCGACCCGCATTCGCTCAAGGTCGGCCATGGCAGCCCCGCATCCCAGAGAGTGGCCGATATCCGAGCAGAGGGTGCGGATGTAGGTTCCCTTGGAACAGGTCACCTGCATCATGACATGCGGCAAATCAATCGAGCAGACCGCAATCTCGTATATGATAATCCGACTGGCCTTTCGCTCAATTTCTATCCCTTTTCTGGCATACTCATAGAGCTTCTTGCCGCCGACTTTCTTGGCCGAATACATGGGGGGAATCTGGTCCTGCGGACCGACAAACGAGGCCAGGACCTGTCGGATCATATCCTCGCTGACCGTCACCGGTCTTTCCTCGAGAACCGTCCCCGTCATATCCTGACTGTCCGTCCGAATGCCAAGCTGCATATCGACAAGATAGGTCTTGGTCCAGTCCGTCATCAGCCCCACTGTCTTGGTCGCCTTTCCGATACAGACGGGCAAGACGCCCCTTGCCGCCGGATCCAGCGTTCCCGCATGGCCGATTTTTCTGACATGCAGGATTCCCCGTAGCTTGGCCACGACGTCAAAGGATGTAAAGCCGGCTTCTTTATAGACATTGAGTATTCCGGATCTCATGCTTCTCTCCATCACAAAATCGTCTGCCGACAGCCGCGGACAAGGCGGATCTAGTTCAAGCTCTCTGCCACCCGGTCAGCGAAGAGACGGATGGCATCCTCCGCCGGAAGCCCTGTGCTGCAGCCGGCCGCCTTGACGTGTCCTCCTCCCCCATAGGCCATCGCAAGGGCCGCCACATCGATGTCTCCGTTGGAACGGAGACTGACCTTGAAGTCCTCCGGTCCGACCTGGTATAGAAAGCAGGCTACCTCTACGCCCCTGGTGATTCGGAGTTGACTGACAATCAGGTCCAGATCCGCAGGCGCAACATGATAGGCCTCCATCTCCTCTCCCGTGATATAGGACGCGATAAATCGCCCGCCGCAATAGAGCTTCGCCTTATCTAAGGCATGACCCAGGATTCGGTTCTGCTCGAAGCCGCGGGAGGAAAAAGTCGCGTCAATAATACCGGAATAGTCAATCCCCGTACTCATCAGTCTTCCGGCAATGCGCATGGTCTTCTCCGAAGTGCAGGAATATTGGAAAACCCCTGTATCATGGGCAATGCCCATGTAGAGGCACTGGGCGATCTCCTTGTCGATTGCCGCATGGTCGATCAGGTCGAAGACCAGCTCTGACGTAGAGCTCGCCTCCGGGAAAATGTAATTGATCCGGGCAAAGTCTCCCATGCGGACATGGTGGTCGATGCAGGCCGTCTCCTTGGCGGCGTAAAAGTACTTGGCGGCGGGGCCGATACGGTCAATGGCCCCGCAATCCAGTGTGATAAAGAGGTCAAATACCTTGTCCTCCTCTCCCACCGTCTGCACCCGGTCTGCCCCCGGCAGGAAGCGAAACTTGGCCGGCAGAGGATCCAGATAGACGGTAATTTCCCGATCCGGATACCTCTTGGTCAGATAATTCCACAGGCCCAGGGAAGAACCGATGGCATCTCCATCCGGGCGAATATGAGCCGTGATGCCGATGACTCTCCGATCACGGATCAGCTCGTCAATCTTCTTCATGATGTCTTGCGTCCTCTTCATTTACCTGGTCAATCAGCTTGGACATGTGGACCCCATAGGCAATGGAGTCGTCCAGGATAAAGAAGAGTTCGGGGGTGTTTCGCAGATTAACCCCATGCGCGAGTCTGCCCCGAATAAATCCCGCGGAAGACTTAAGACCCCTGATGGTGTTGATCCCGACCTCCTGGTCTCCGAGCACGGAGACATAGACCTTGGCCGTCTTTAGGTCCGGAGCCACCTGGACCAAGGTTACGCTGGTCATGGGGCTGACCCTGGGATCCTTGACATCTTCCCGGATAATCTTTGAGAGTTCGCGCAGAACTTCTTCATTGATCTGATTGTTTTTAATACTGCGTTTTCTCATGCGTTCTCCTCAAAAGATCGGCTTCTAGCGCGGAACCTCTACCATCTTGTAGGCCTCGATCTCATCGTCCACCTGCACATCGGTAAAGCCGTCGAAGACAAGACCGCACTCGTAGCCGGCCTTGACCTCCTTGACGTCATCCTTGAATCGCTTCAGGGAAGCCAGATTGCCCTCCCAGATCAGATCCTTGCCGCGACTGATCCGGACCTTGCAGCCCCGCTCCACCTGACCATCCAGGACATAAGAACCTGCGATATTGCCGACGCCGGATGCCTTGAAGATCTGGCGAACCTGCGCGTGTCCGATGACCTTCTCCTCGTAGACGGGCTCCAACATTCCCTTCATCGCCCCCTCGATATCCTCGATGGCGTTGTAGATGACGGAGTAGAGATGAATATCAACACCCTCATCCTCTGCCATATTCTTGGCGACGGTGTCCGGGCGGACATTAAATCCGATGATGATCGCGTTTGAGGCCGAGGCCAGAACGACATCGGATTCGGAAATGGCTCCGACGCCTCCGTGGATCACCTTGACGATCACTTCTTCGTTGGACAGCTTCTCTAAGGCTGAGGAGACAGCCTCTACGGATCCCTGGACATCTGCCTTTACAATCAGGTCCAGTTCCTTCATACTACCCGCTTTGATCTGATCGAAGACATTCCCCAGCTTGGTCCTGGCTCTGGTCTCGTCCAGGAGCTTAGACTTGGACTCCTCCACGAAGGTCTGGGCATAGGCCCGGGCTTCCTTGTCCGAGTCGAGAACATTGAAGATCTCTCCGGCGTTCGGCACCTCGGACAGGCCTAGAATCTCAACAGGAACAGAGGGGCCTGCTTGTTTGACCCTCTTGTGGTGATCGTCGGACATGGCCCGAATACGACCGAAGCTTGCGCCTGCGGCCATATAATCGCCCACATGCAGGGTTCCCTTCTGCACCAGGGCAGTCGCGACAACGCCCCTCCCCCTGTCCAGCTTGGCCTCGATGATGACACCTCTGGCATTGCGGCTGGGATTGGCTTTGAGTTCCAGGACATCCGCCGTCAAGAGAATCATGTCGAGCAGGTTATCAATCCCCTCTCCGGTGCGGGCGGAGACCGGAACCATCACCGTAGATCCGCCCCAGTCCTCCGGAATCAGCTCATACTCAGAGAGCTCCTGCTTCACCCGATCTACATTGGCGCCGACCTTGTCAATCTTGTTGATGGCGACAATGATCTCCACACCGGCCGCCTTGGCGTGGTTGATCGCCTCAACGGTCTGCGGCATGACACCATCATCTGCGGCGACAACCAGGACGGCAATATCCGTGGAGTTGGCTCCCCGCATTCGCATCGCGGTAAAGGCTTCATGTCCGGGGGTATCCAAGAAGGTAATCCTCCGGTCCTTGGCCTTGACGGTATAGGCGCCGATCGCCTGGGTAATACCGCCGGCCTCCCTGCCTGACACGTTGGACTGGCGAATCTTATCCAGAAGAGAAGTCTTACCGTGGTCAACGTGTCCCATGACAACGACAACCGGGGGTCTTGGAACAAGACTTGCGGGATCATCCTCGACATCTGTCAGGAGTTCCTCGATTACATCTTCCTTCTCCTCCGGCTCGCAGATGCAGTTGAACTCCTCCGCGATTTTCTCGGCCTGCTCATAGTCCACCTCTGTATTAATGGTCGCCATGGTCCCCTTCATAAACAGATTCTTGATCACCTCAGAGGGAGTTACCATCATCTTCTCAGCCAGGCTTTGTATGGTCAGATGCTCGGGCAGCTGAATGGTCAGCAGTTCCTCCATATTTCGCTCCGTTCCCTTGTTCTTGTTCCGGTTGCGCTTGGTTGTGGTCTTCTCAAGCGAGACCATATTCTCGGCATGACGGTTTCTGTCATCTCTTCTTCTGCGATTGCCGGATGCATTCCCGCCGTAATTCTTTCTGCCGCTGTTATTCGAAGCAAGCGGATTCGCGGCTGCAGAAGGCATGGGCTTGCGGCCGGCCTGCCCGCTGTCCGTTCTGCGAGAGCCGAACTCACTGTTGCTGCGGCCGCGGTTGGATCCACGGCTGTCCGATCCCCTGCCCCGGTTGTTCCCGTAAGAAGACTTGGACAGGTCGATGTGGCCGAGAATCTTAATGCCGATTCCCTTTGCGGCAGGCTTCTTGGGCTCCTTCTTGACCGGGCGGTCTGTTCCTTGGGCCTGGTCTCTTCTCGGGGCCTGGTCCCTCTCGGCAGGCCGCTCAGGAGCGGGAGACTCCTGCGGTATTGCCTGACTTTCCCTCGGCTCGTATGCCTCTGCCTCGCCTACGCCCGCCGTCATGCGGTCGGCAAGGTCCTCCCGGGGCTCACTGGGGCTAAGGGTCCGCTGAGAGACCAAGCCCTTGGGGCGGATGATGCCTCTCTGCGGATTCGGGGTCTTTCTGTCTCCCTGCCGGCGGTCCTCCCGATTCCTGCGCCGGTCCCCCTCTTTTCTCCTGCCTCTTGCATCTCCGCCGCCATTGCTCATATTCTGGTGGTTGATGATGAATCTGACACGTTTTTTCTTGGGCCTGGTCTGGCCCTCCGCAGAGCCGTCCGCGGAAGCCTGAGCCTCAGCCTTCTTCACGTCTCCCGTATGCGTCTTCACTTCCTCCGGCCGGGTCTTCTTGTCCGCAGAAGGCTCTGCCTGTACCCTGTCCGCCCCTCTGTCGGCCGCCTCGTCCGACCCTTCCTTCTTTACGGCGCTTTTGTCGAAATGCCTGCGGATTCTGTCAACCGTCTCCTCCGCGAGTCCACTGGAGGCCGTCTTGACGTCTGCACCCATTTTCTGCGCCAGGGCGAGAATGTCCTTGGACTCCGCCCCGATCTCTTTTGCTAATTCATATATTCTGATTTTTGCCATTCCTGGTCCTCCCTTATTCAGTTGTGGACTCCGCGTCAATCTTTTGGCACAAAGCCTCTGCCATCTTCCTGTCCGTCACGCAGACCACGGCGCGCATCTCCTGCCCGATGGCGTGTCCAATGGCCATTTTGCTTCCGTAAATACGATACTCCGTCCGGTATGAGCTGCACATGTCGCGGAAATCTTTCTTCGTATTCTCTGAGGCATCCCCGGCGATAAGGACCAGGGCGGCCCTGTGTTTCTTCACATTCTTCTCCACGGAAAAAGACCCGCTCTGTATATGTCTTCCTCTGGCACAGATGCCAAGAAATTGAAGAACACGATCCATGAATTACATCTCCTCGCTCAATGTCTTAAGTAGGTCATCACTGACTCTCATGTGAAAAGCCCTGTCAAAAGCTCTGTTTCGGATCGCCCTGGCCAGACAATCCCGATCGGAGCACAGGTAGGCTCCCCGACCCTGTCCCTTGCGGGAAGGATCGATATAGAGACGTCCCTCCCCCCTTTTCAGACGAAGGAGCTCACGCTTGGGCTTCATCTGCCGGCAACCGACACACATGCGCATGGGAATGTGTCCCGAACTCATAGCTCATCGTCCTCATCGGACTCCGTCCGGTACTCCTCCTTATCATAGCCATCATCGGATTCGTCCTCGTACTCATCGTCGTAATCGTCGTCATACTCGTCCTCATAATCCAGCCAGCCCTCTGCCTCCTGGGCCTGGGTCTCGGACTTGATGTCGATCTTATATCCGGTCAGTCTGGCTGCCAGGCGGGCGTTCTGTCCCTCCTTGCCGATTGCAAGAGAGAGCTGATAGTCCGGGACGACGACCTTGGCCTCTCTGGCATCCTCATCTGCCAGCACGGCAATGACCTTGGCCGGGGACAGGGCATTCTCGATCAGCATCGCCGGGTTCTCATTCCAGTGAATGATATCAATCTTCTCATTGTGCAGTTCATTGACAATCGCGTTGACGCGGCTTCCGTTGACGCCGACGCAGGCGCCCAGGGGATCTACATCCGGATCGTTGGACCAGACCGCCATCTTCGTGCGGCTTCCCGCCTCACGGGCAATCGCCTTGATCTCCACAATTCCATCCTTGACCTCGGTGACTTCTTCCTCAAAGAGACGCTTCACAAGCTCCGGATGGGTGCGGGACACTCGGATCCGGGGCCCCTTGGCCGCGTCCTTGACCTCAAGCACGTAGACCCGGATCCGGTCTGCCTGATGGTAGTGCTCTCCCCTCACCTGCTCGCTCTCAGGAAGGAAGGCGTCTATCTTGCCCAGGTTCACGGAGATGTTCCTTCCGATGAATCGCTGCACAACGCCTGTGACGATGTCGTGTTCAATCTTGCTGTACTCATCCAGGAGGATCTTTCTCTCCTCCTCCAGGATCATCTGCTTCATGATATTCTTGGCCGTCGATGCAGCTATGCGGCTGAAATCGTGCGACTGCAGCTCCTGCTCAACCGTATCTCCGATCTTAAGACCCCCGTCGATGGCCTGGGCCTCCTCCAGGGAAATCTCATTCTGCGGGTTTGTCACGGGATCGGCAACCGTCTTCCTGACAAATACATGAAAGTCTCCCGTCTCCCGGTCCACAAGAGCCCGCAGGTTGGTCGCATTGTCCGAGAACTTGTAGGTCACCTTGCAGGCAGCCACGAGGGACTTCTCGATCGCCTCGAGAATGTTCTTCTTGCTGATCTTGCGCTCACTCTCCAGGGCATCGAGCGCTTCAAGTAATTCTGTGTTACCCATTTTCTTCCTCCTAAATATGTTCCGGAATATCTCATCAAAGGTCGAAAGTCTCTCGAATCAAGGCTATGTCTGCCCGGTTCATCTTTCGCGTCCCCGTCTCCGTCTCAATCGTGATCTCAGTCTGCGTGTAGTCGCGCAGGAAACCGGTGAATTCCTTCCGGCCGTCGATGGCCTGATAGCTTTTGACCTCGATCTCCTTGCCGAGATTCCTCTTAAAATCCCTCTCCTTCTTAATCGGTCGACCAAGGCCTGGAGATGACACCTCGAATGTATACATCCCGTCGATATAATCCTCTCGATCCAGGATTTCATTCATCTGCCTGCTGACCTCAACACAGTCGTCAATCGTGATCCCCCCGGGCTTGTCGATGTAAGCGCGAAGGTAGTACTGGCCCCCCTCCTTGACGTATTCCACATCCACCAGGGAGAAATGAAATTTCTCCAGGATTGGAAGGAGGAAGGATTCCGTCTTGGCCTCATAGGTCTCTCTCTGTGACATTCTGTCTCCTGTCCTGCTCAACACAAGTTGAGAGCGGGTCCTCTCGGATCCGCTCCCAACTACAACACATGTATACTAACACCATTTGCTCTTTCTTGCAAGCATTCATTCGTATTTTCTAGCCTTTTCTAGCCTTTTTCTTCTAATCCTGCCCTTTCAGAGCAATCGCAAGGTCTCCCTCTGGAAATACCTCACCGACCGCTTAAAATGCGGATGATTTCCGGGTAATTCTCCGCCCTGTGGGGATAGGTACATTCTGTACACAGCTTGACCATCCGGCCCCGAATCTCTCTCATCTCATACTTGCCCGGGCAATCATAGCTGTACAGAGGGCAATAGCAGAAGAGGCAGTTGATATGCTCCATCTTATGGCAGGGATAGTATTTGCAGTCCCTGTTCTCAAAATATCGAAATGAGTTCTTCACTGGTCTCTCCTCCGGAAGAGATCCTCCTTCTCTTCCCCTCTCATACGATTACGGTAACTTCTTGCGGCATCCAGGAAATTTGCGGCGAAAGCGGGACAGGAGGCATAGTAGAGATGGGCGAATCCCCACCAGTGCTTCTCATCTGAGAAGGCGCAGGGCCAGCTGCGGCCTGTGACCGGTTTTACGGCCAGCATGTCAGACCCGTTGGCATCCGTGTCATAGTAGTGGAACTCGTGCCCCCGAATCCTTCCCCCTCTCAGGAAATCCCCCTCCGTCCCACCGGAGAGTTCCAGATAGCCAAAGCGAACCGGATGCTTCTTCTTCTCCGCCCTCCCGGGCAGAACGCGACACATCCGGTAGCTGTGTCCCTTGCCGTCTGCGACCCGGTCCTGAAGATAGAGAAAGCCGCCGCACTCCGCGATCGACGGCATTCCTTCCGAAATGGCCCGGCGAATATCCTCCCGCAGGGACCGGTTGTCCTCCAGTTCTTTCAGATAGAGTTCCGGATAGCCCCCGCACAGGATCAATCCGTCGATATCCTCCGGCAAGTGTCGGTCACAGATCGGCGAGAAGGGAATCAGCTCCGCCCCCATCTCCTCCAGGATTCTCCGGTTGTGCGGATAGATGAAAGAAAAAGCCCGGTCCCTGGCCAGTCCGATCCGAAGCTTGGCCTGCGGCCCTCCTCTGCGCCGGCCTGCCGCCTCCCCCTTCTCGTCTCCCTTTCCCCCTGCTTTGGCTGCCCCGGTCCGGTCCGGGATCACATCTCCTGAGAGGTCCGGGGCCTGACATGCGATTTTCTCAATCAGATCAAGATCCAGCCCCTCTTCCGCCATATCCGCAAGCCTTTTGAGCCGGGCCTCAAGATCCGAAAGGCTGTCCGGCGTCATCAGACCCAGATGTCTGCTCTCAATGGAGATCTTCTCTTCCCTTGCCAGATAGCCGCAGACCGGAAGGCCCAGTTCTTCTTCAATCAGTCCCTTTAAGCTTGGATAGAAGGAAGGGGACACTTGGTTTAAGATACAGCCGCGGATCAGGCCCTTCGAATCGTCCTCCAGAAAACCCCGCAGGAGAGAGACAATGCTCCGCCCCACTCCCCCGGCATTGACCACGAGGAGGATGGGGGTCTTGGTCCAGACCGCCAGCTGATAGGAGGAGGCCTCCGGCCGAATCCCTCCCAGACCGTCATAGAGGCCCATGACCCCCTCGACCAGGGCGAAATCGGTCCCGGCCCGGTCCATATCTTCTGTCATCAACCGGCAGATCCCCCCCTGATCCAGGAAATATGGGTCCAGATTGTCTGACTCTACACCCAGCATGCGCCGGTGGAACATGGGATCGATATAGTCCGGCCCGCACTTGAAGGAGATGGGCCTCCTGCCCCTCTTCTTAAGGGCAGCCAGAAGGCCGCAGGTGATTGTAGTCTTGCCGGACCCGCTCATGGGCGCGGCAATCATGACGCGACTTGTCATTGATATCTCCTCACAGAATAGGGGAATTCTTGTCTAAGACTCAAGCTGGCCCAGGACTCCGCTGATGATATAGACTCCGTTCTCCGCCGTCATCATGTGATATGAGGCGACCTTTCTGGCGCGAGAGACCTGGATCAGGCTGATCTTCTCCCGGCAGATTGGAAGACTTGCCGCCATCTTCTGATAGTCGGACAGGGTCTCCAGAGTAATGGCGTTCAAGACAAATCGTATGGGCTTGCCATAGCGCCAGAGACCCTCGAAGATGGGCCGGAGCGAACCGTCGGATCCGCCGATGAAGACCGCATCCGGAGCCGGCAGGTCTTCCATAGCTCCCGGAGCTCTGCCCTCCACAACTTCAATATTGCCTGAGCCAAACTTCGAGATGTTCCTCCGTATCAGGTCAACCGCCTCCGCCTTCTGCTCAATGGCATAGACCCTGATGTCCGGGCTGAAACCGGCGGCCTCAATGGAGATGGACCCGGTTCCGGCTCCGATATCATAGAGGATATCCCCCGCCTCTAAGCCCAGGGCGAGAACCGACAGGTGGCGGACCTCCTCCTTGGTCATGGGAACCCGGTCCCGAAGGAAGCGGCTGTCTTCCAGGACCGGCATCAGGGGGCGGGGCCGGTTCCTGCCGATAACAAAAGCAGACCAGAGTCCCTCTTCATAGTCATAAGCGGCTGCCTCATCCGGGCCGCAAAAGAGGACCCTTTCCTCCTTAGAGCCCAACCGGTACCCCAGAATCAGGGTCCGCTTCTCTCCTTGCATCCGTATATTCTCGGCCAGACTTTTGACCTGATCTCCACTGCTGAAGATAAGGAAGTTCTTCTCATGTCTTGTGATCTGTCCCAGAACGTCCCCTTCCCTTCCGTGCAGGCTGATGAAATTGGCATCATCCCAGGCAAGGCCCGCCTTAGCCGCCAGGTACTGCAGGGAGGAAATCCCGCTGTGGCGAATGACCTCCCAGTTGGCCCAGTCCAAGCCATAAGAAGGCTCCCTATTGGCATCAAGCGGACCGGGATAGGCTGCCGCTCCGCTGAAGAATCCCAGGTCACCTGAGAAGACCACTCCTGCGATCAGGATCTCCGGGCGCCGGTCCAGATACTCCTGCACATAGTCCGGACGGTACTCTGCCACCCTTGCCTGGTCCTCCGGCAGCTGCAGGCGGTCTAAAATGCTTTTTGCCCCGAAGATCAGCTGACAGTCCAAAAGCGCCTGTCTGGCTTCCTCCGTCAGATAGTTCTCCTGCCCGGGGCCGACGGAGATCAGGTGCAGGATCCGCTTGTCGCTCTTTGTCCGACGAATCTTTGGACAGGAAGCCGTACAGCCCCTTGCCTCCAATCCCTCCCATTCGCGCTCTAATTCCATGCCGAGTCCCAGGCGATTCGCCATGATGCGAAGGATCTGACGAAAGGAATAGCCCTGCTCCGGCGGTCGGGATATCATCACTGTCTTTACCCCGGAGAGTGCGGCGGCAGCTAATTTTTCCTCCACGCCGCCGATCCTGCCGGAGGCTTTGGTCATCTGCCACTTGATCTGCAGGTCTTCCAGGCTGACCTGGTGCATCTTCCGGGAGACAGGCCCCTGCATGGCGATGATCTGGCGGCCGAAGAGACCCGCCTCATGACAGAGTCGAATGCTCTCCTCTGTAGGAAGGACTCTGGCATAGACCCTGGACAGGTCGTCAATATGTGTGCTGATCCTCTTTAAGTCCTTAGACCCGGTTGTCAGAAGGATATTTCCCTCCTGGCAATTGAGGAAGTCCGCCCCCTCTTCGATCTCGGCAAAGATCCTCACATTCTCCCGATCCAGATAGGAATCCTCATCCCTAAGCAGACGCAGGTAATCCAAATCGAGCTTTTCTGTGACTGCCCGAATATTTTCAGATACCTCTCTGGCGAAGGGGTGGCTAGCATCAACGACCAGGGGCTTTGGCTCTCTTGTCAGAAAAATCTCCATCTGGGCCTGATCCATCCGTCCCTTGTGAATGTGAGCCCCGCGAAAGGCCGGGAGAACCATTTCTCCGTAATCTGTGGCGACACAGATATCCAGGGGGACCTTCGCCAGGTCCAGAATGGTCGCCAGATTCCTTCCCTCCGTTGTACCTGCAAAAATCACCACATGTTTCATAGCTGATATCCTCGCCTCGTCACCAGACGCTCGCCCATGCGCACGGTAGAAGAAGAACCGATGAATACGGTCGTGAACATATTCACTTTCCGGTCCCGCAGTTGGCCCAGGGTCAGAATCTGCATGTTCGCGCCGGTTCGTCCGATATTCTCAACGATCCCGCAAGGGCGATCCTCCGGCATATATGTAAGAAAGATGTCGCAGGCTCTGGCCAGGTAATCTCCTCTGTTCTTGCTGGAGGGGTTGTAGAGGACAATGGAGAAGTCCCCTTCCGCCGCAGCATGAAGCCGCTTTATTATCGTCTCCATCGGAGTCAAAAGATCGCTTAGAGAGATCAGGCAGTAATCGTTGCCAAGAGGGGCGCCCAGCATAGCTGCTCCGGAATTGGCCGCCGTTACACCGGCGATGATCCGAAGACCTATGTCCGGATAGGCGAGCCCTATCTCATACATGAGGGAGGCCATGCCGTAGACGCCTGCATCCCCGGAGCAGAGCATCGATACCTGTTTTCCCTTCATAGCCTCCTCGAAAGCCATGACACAGCGCTCTTTTTCCCTCTTCATGGGGGTGGACAGGAGGGTTTTCCCCGCGAATTCCTCCGATAACTGCTCCAGATAGACCGGATACCCCACAATGACGTCACTCTCCATGAGAACCTGCCGGGCCTCAATGGTCATATAGATTTCCTTGCCGGGCCCCATGCCCACAACATAGAGTGTTTTCACCTGATCTCCTTTATATTGTTTCTTTTTCTTCCATCTTCGGGGGCGCAGGCCAGGGCAGAAGACACCGCTCCTAGAAGTTGAGAAGGATCTTTCGTCCGACAAGGGCCAGGGTCACCTGATCCCCGGTCTCTCTGGGAAGCAGAAGCTCCGCGACTCCCTTAGGATCACGATCCGGGCCATTCGCGGACTCCCGGCCCTCGTCCCTTCTTCCCCTGGAGAGATCCATGGCTACCGCCATCGCCGCCCGCTCACACACATTGTCACAGCCAAGCGTCTCCATGACAAAATCCGAGTGATGAAATTTCCCCTTTATCCTCATCAGCTCCTCCGGACTTCTGGTGTAGAGAGAGAGGCCCTCCTGCCGCCGCAAAGACACAAGAGCGGGCTCCCTGCTCTTTCGGTCGACGGAGGCCAGTGCAAGGACCTGATGGGGATCGATCCGGTGCCGTCTCAGGAAATCATGATATTGTGCCCGGAGGGATTCAAAGTCTATGCCCGCCCGGCAGCCGACGCCGACAATATAGGGCCTGGCATAGAGAATCAGGCAGCCCAGCTCTCCTCTGCCTCCGCTATCATCATCACAGTGGAGGCTGAGCTGGGCGGAAAAGTTCTCTGCCCTTTGATAGGATGAGAAGACCAGGATATGAGTCCGCTGCTCCCTCCTTCGCAGGGCCGAGAGGACAGCATACCAGTCCTCCGGCTCCAGCTCCCTGGGGGGACAGGTTCCCGGTCTGAATTCCTCCTCAGACCAGATCCCGACCTTCTCCTTGCGCAGGACGGCGGAGGAGATCTCCTGTATTCCCCGGTGATTATATATGCCGAGTCCGTTCTTCTTGACCCAGAGGTCGCAGGCGAAGGCCCCGGCGCAATCCGTCCCCGTTGTCACAACCGGAACCGCTTCAAGCCATTCAGCCAGAAGGACCGCGAGCTGATTGGCTCCGCCCATGTGACCGCTCAAAATGGGGATCACATAGCGTCCCCTGTCATCCACGCAGAGGACGGCCGGGTCTGTGAACTTATCCCTGATATAGGGGGCAATGGCCCGGGTGGCAATTCCGCAGGCCCCGATGAAGACCATGGCGTCAAATTGCGAGAATCCCTTTTCTGCCCAGACATTCAGGCTCTGTTTCCTCCGCTTGTTCCAGTGAATTCTCTCTCCCGCCGAAAGATTCTCAAAGCGGCAGACTTTCTCTTCTAATTTCGCCCCCGCGGGCGAGAAATGACAGATCCCGATTTCCACTTCTTCCCTCCTCTTTCTCCGGCAAGTCAAGGTCCTTGATCCGGATCCCCCCGGCCGGCCGGGCGGTATCCGGTGGCATAGTCCGGGTGGTAGAGTCTGCTCCTGTCATAGGTCTGATGACTGACCGCATCTCCTACCAGAATCAGAGCGGTTCTTGTGATGGCATGGTCTCTCCCCGTTTTCGCCAGTGTCTCCAGCGTACAGAGATAGGACTCCTCCTCCTCCCAGCTGGCCTTATACACGAGGGCGGCCGGCGTACTTGCCGGATAACCGCCTGCAATCAAGCGGTCTGCCAGTTCTTCCAGCATGCCGGCGGACAGATAAATCGCCATGGAGGCTCTGTGAGCGGCCAGGCTCTCGATCCTCTCCCGGTCCGGCACAGCCGTCCTCCCCTCCATACGGGTTAATATCAGAGTCTGGCTTATTCCCGGAAGCGTGAACTCGATCCCACAAGAGGCGGCCGCCCCGAAGGCCGCGGTTACTCCCGGGGTGATATCATAGGGAATCTGTGCCCGGTCCAGAAGATCCATCTGCTCTCGGATCGCCCCATAGAGGGATGGATCCCCTGTGTGCAGGCGAACAAGATCCAGTCCATCCTCCGCTGCCTCCAGGAAGACATCCATTACCGCCTCCAGAGTCATCTTGGCCGAATTATAGATCTTGCATGGCTCCTTGGCATAGTCAAGGAGGGCCGGATTGACAAGTGACCCGGCATAGATGATCACATCCGCTCTCCCGAGCAGATACATTCCCCTCACAGTAATCAGGTCTGCCGCTCCGCAGCCCGCCCCGACAAAATGCACCATAAGCGCCTCATTTCCCTCTCTCATGCCGCATCAGCAGCTTCTCTGCCCCTCCTGTCTTGGCCAGACATCCGTAGGCATCCACATAGGTCATTGCCTCTACCTGAATCTTGCCGGCCGCCCTCCGATTCAGATGACCGGCGATCTGGTCCATCAAGTCGTCCATCACAAGCGTCAGAAGGCCGGCCTGATCCAGGAGCTTGCAGGCGGCATCGGTCGTTGGACAGACCAGAAGTTCTCGAAGAAGAGCAAGATCCAGGCCCCGGCGAATCCCCGCGGCAGCGATCAATTCCATCCGGCAATCCGCTATCCTGGAGTGCGTATTCATGATGCCCCCGGCCAGCTTGACCATTTTCCCCAGGTGTCCGGTCAGTATCAAGCGGTCGAATCCCAAGTCCACCGCCATGTCGATGGCCTCTCCCACATAATTTGAGATCTTAACCGCGCTCTCCAGGTCGTATCCATATGTTCTCCGGAGAAAATCCCGACCGTAATTGCCCGGAGCCAGATAGAGGATCTTATCCCCCTGCCTGGCGTGCTGCCTCATCTCCACATAGATTGTGTCGAGGAGGGCGGCCTCACTCATAGGCTCTACGATCCCGCTTGTCCCCAACACAGACAGACCTCCCTCAATGCCAAGCCTCGGATTGAAGGTTTTTCCTGCGAGTTCCTCTCCCTGCGGCAGGAGGACCTCTACATAAAAGGGCCCCTCTTCATCCCAGAAATCCGCCGCCCGACAGACCTCCTGGCCGATCATCCGGCGAGGAACCCGGTTGATGGCGGCCGCCCCCACCGGCTGATCCAGGCCCTCCCTGGTCACTCGTCCGACTCCCACTCCCCCGTCGATGTAGACTATCTGAGATAGGGGATTCTCCTTGACATCACAGCTGGCCAGATAGAGCCCGGGCTCAGCCAGAATCGGAGCGGGAATCCTCCGACTGACCCTGGCTCCCACCGGCATGCCTCGGGTTACGTCCGGATCATCTCCGGATTCCTTTCGCACATAGCAGGTCACTGCCTCCTCTTCCACAAGTACCCCGGAGAGGCTTGTCCGGTACTTTCTCCCAGCGGGTGTCATGATGGTCACCCCGTCTAATTTGCGGCCTGATAAGAGGATGTATGACGCCGCGTAGGCGCAGGCCGCCGCGCAGGATCCTGTCGTAAATCCGGACTTTAATTTCTCTCTCATGCGCGGCTTCCCTCGACCTGGTAGAGAAGGCTGTTGACAATGGCGGCGGCAACATTGCTTCCTCCCTTGCGGCCTTCATTGACAATGTAGGAGACACCCGATGCCATGATTCTCTCCTTGGAGGCCACAACGTTTACAAATCCGACGGGCACGCCGATGACAAGATCCGGAATGAAGATCCCGGACCGGATCATGTCATAGAGGCCCAGAAGAGCGGTCGGCGCGTTCCCAACAGCGATGATGATCGGGCCGGCAAGACGACCGGCCCTCTCCATAGAGACAAGCGCCCGGGTCACTCCCCGCTCTCTCGCCTCTCTTGCGACCTCCGGGTCCGCCATGAAACAGACCGCCTTTGCCTTGCAGAAGTCCAGGGCCCTCTTATTGATGCCTGCCAGCGCCATATTGGTGTCTGTCACAATGGTCGCCCCCGACCGAAGGAGGGTAACTCCCTTGGCGACAGCATCCCAAGAGAACTTCAGCGTCTTTGCGTAGTCAAAGTCCGCCGAGCAGTGAATGCAGCGCTTGATTGTCGGTGCCCGGACCGGGTCCGGGGAGATTCCCATTTGCTCCAGCTCCCGGCTGATGATCTCCATACTCCGACTCTCAATCTCCATGGGCCCAAGATACTCGATGTTTTTAAATGCCCCGTCGTCTCTCATGCTTCTTCCTTCATATCGCCCGGCCCCCCATCAAGGCCGACCGGGCTCCCTCAACCACTGTCTCTGATTATTTTACCAAGAAGCCGGATCAATTTCCTATTTTTCTCATGGCTTAGGACGGCAACCCGGTAGAACCCCTGTCCGAGTCCCCGGTAATTGCCGCAGTCCCGAATCAGAATGTTCTCCCTCAGGAGTTCCTCATATAGGTTCCTTGTATTCATCCCTCGGATTTCTTCTCGCGGCCTTTTGTCTACCCCTCCTCTCTTTGCCGGGCAGTCCGCAAAGAGGATGAAGTTGCCATCTCCCCCATATACCCGAAAGCCGAGTTCCTGCAATTTCTCCCTCAGATACTGGCTCTCCTGTCTGATGATGTGTCCGGTCTCCTTGAGATAGGGCCTAAGGCGGCCGGTCTCTCCCATTCGAGCGATCTCTTCCAGAGCCTTCTGGGCCGGCAGGGAGAGATTCCACTCCGGCAGCAGCTTCCGTATCTCCTTGAGCCCCTCTTCCCTTCCCAGCAAGTAGCCAAGGCGCAGAGAGGGGATGGCGAATGTCTTGGTGAAGGCGCCCAGAACCTCAAGTCCCCCGTGCAAGTCAAAGAGGCTCTTGAGCCAGGTCGCATAGGAATCGATCGCAGAAAGTCCTTCCCGCAGGGCCTCTCCCCCGGTCTGATCCCCCTCTCCCGGGGCCTGACCTTCCTCCCCCAGGAGACTTAAGGGCATGAAGCAGGCGTCCAGAAGGAGGGGAATCCGATGGGAGGCCGCCTTCCTTAGGATCTCCCGCAGGAGATCATCCCTGATTCTCCCCCCATTTGGATTATTGGGACTCGCCAGAAGAATCAGGTCGATTGAGGGATCGATCTGCTTGATCAATCCCTCATCCAGGGCAAAATCCAGATCTTCCCGCAGGGGATAGCTCAAAAGTTCGGCCCCGACCGCTCGGGCCGCATGCCGGTAGCCGTAGAAAGAGGGCTCTGTCAGAAGGACACGTTTGGGCCGAAGCGCAAGAAAGTGGGCCATGAGAAGCTCTGAAGCGCCGTTTCCGATGACAGCGCCGATCTCTGTCCCCGGAGAAGCAGTGGACCTGCCGGGGATCGTCCCTGTCTCACTAAGACCGATCAGGGCAAGAAGCCTGTCCTCATTCTCCTTCTGGTCCCGCCGGGGATAGTGTGACAGCCAGTCACCCGAATTAAGGAAAAGATCCCTTATTCCCTCCGGCGGTCCCAGGGGATTCACATTGACCGAAAAATCCAGCTCAATATTCGATTGGTAGATATTTCCGCCGTGCAGGTCCATAAGTCCGCTTCTTCCTTCATAAAATCATACCCAAGCGAAGACCAAAAGCAGGATCCCAAGTCCCAGGGTCCAGACAAGTCCTGCCGCCATATACATCAGACGGCAGGCCCTTGGAATGTCTTCCGCCTCGATCTCCCGCAGGGGATCTCCCATGGTCGGCTTTCTGACCGGCCTGCCGAAATAGGAGGCATCTCCGCCCAGCTCCAGGCCCAGGGCCCCGGCCATAGCAGCTTCCGTCTGCCCCGCATTGGGGCTCTTATGCCTATAGCGGTCTCTTCGAAAGATCCGAAGAGCCCTGGTTCCATCCTCCCTCCCCCCTCTGATGCCTGCTGCCAGGATAATTGCCAGGGCTGAGAGGCGGGCAAAGGGAAAGTTGACCAGGTCATCGAGCCTTGCCGCGGCAGTCCCGAAATAGCGGTATCGGTCGTTCTGATAGCCGATCATGGAGTCCATCGTATTAATCGCCTTGTATAGGAAGGCAAGGACGGGGCCTCCCAAAAGCAGACAGCAGAGGGGGGCAATCACTCCGTCCGAGCTGTTCTCGGCGACCGTCTCGACCGCAGCCCTGCTGATTCCGGCCGCATTGAGGCCGGCAGTATCTCTTCCCACAATCATAGACAGATCCCGGCGTGCGGCGGGGATATCATTCCTCTTCAAGTCGTAATAGACACGCATACTCTCCCTGCCAAGGCTGTGTCCCGCAATGGACTGCCATCCCATCAGCGACCAGAGAGCGACTCCCAGTCCTGGATGGATCCGGTATGCCAAAGCGACCAGGCCTCCCCAGAACACCCCCGTCACAAGAAGCACCAGGAGGACAAGAATCCCGCCCCGCATTCGGCAGGACCTTCTTGCTCCCTTCCGCAAATCTTCCCGGGCCGCCGGCTCCTCTCGGTCTATTGGCTCTAACTCTTCCTCTTTTTCCGGCTCCTCCCTGAGAGCCTCCGAGAGTCCCTCCTCCGGCGGGTAGAGCTTGCGCTCGAGCAGCTGAATCAGCCTGCCCATTCCCTGCACCGGATGCCAGAGCCAGTGGGGATCTCCGAGGAGGATGTCGAGCAGGGCAGCCAGAATCCATGCAATGATAGCCTGAAACAGATATTCTTTCATTCTCTCTCCTGGTCGGGCCGAAGCAAAAGGAGGTCCGTCAGATGAACGCCCTTCTCCCCGTCTTGCATGAGCAGGCAAGCATAGCCCTCTCCATTGGAACACTGATAGTCGAAATAGGATCCCCCCATATAGGCGGACAGAATCGTCATGATAACGCCCCCGTGGACAAGGGCTGCGACATTGGGGATCTCTCGCCTGGTTCTCTCTGTGATCTCTCTGAGACGGATCCCCTCTCTCCCCGGCGTCCAGGTCTCCATTTCCTCGACCACATGGTCAAATCCCCTCAGAATTCTCCTCCGGAAGTCCTCCCGTCTCTCTCCGCCCGGGAAATCCCCCATGCCACCCCCGTCAATCCAGGCCTGGTAGTCTGCATCATTCTTGAGTTCCTCGTAGTTGTGCCCTTCGAACTTGCCGAAGTAGATCTCCTTCCAGTCCTCTACCGTCTCCTTCAAAACCTCCGGATAGAGGAGGCCTGCGGTCTGTCGGCAGCGGAGCATGGGACTCGTATAGATCTTGAGCAGCTGAGAGGAAAGCGGAATATAGGGAGCCCTCCGCAGGGCTTTGATGGCTGTCATCCCATCCATGGATAGCTCCTCATCCGTTGCCGAGCCGATGTAGCGCCCCTCGGCATTTCCCTCCGTCTCCCCGTGGCGAAGGAAGAAAATCCGCCCCAGACAAGACCAATTTCGCATATCCTCAATCGTCCAGTGAATCATTCCCCGCTCCATTCTTCAGAACCTGTCCGAGACCGGCCGTTATCAGCTCGACATGGTCTGCCCGCGCAGCCAGCCGAACCTGCAGCCGTCCCAGCATGTCCCGATAGATCCGGTCTCCCGCATCCAGGGGGACGATGCCGTTTCCCGCAAGGTCCGAGATCACAAGCAATTTGCGACAGGTCCCCTCCAAATCCAGGATTCGCCCCCAGCACAAGTCGAGGAAGGCCTCCTCCCAGTCCTCTTGTTCCCGGAGGGAGAGATCGGAAAGATTCTTCGGAAGACGACTTTGAAGCATGCTTCTGACATAAATATGAAAGTGGTTCCAGATCAGGCAGGAATCGATCCTGTCCTCAAGAACGGACCGGTCAGCCTCCCGGCAGATTTCCGCATTCCCGTCCGCGATCTCTGCTTTTTGATCCCGGTATTTCTGCAGGACATACCGCAATTTCCCCTGGGCACAGCCGCCCAGATACAAGTCCATACTCATAAGGCACTCCTATTGGAAGAAGACAATAAGACCGGCAGCCAGAGCCATCGCCACTTCGCTGTATGAGACAAACCAACCCGCCAGATCCCCATTGATCCCGCCGAAGGCATTTTCGGCCCGCCTATAGTAGTAGCTGAAGCAAGCACCGGCACAGGCCAGGACCAAGGCGCCCACGCCTCTTCCCATCCAGAGAATCCAGAGCGAGACAAGAATCAGCTGCCCGGTCAAAAGACCGAGAACCCTCCTCCGGTCGGCCGCATGCGAAAAAGCGGCCAGGCTTCCATGGCCGGGCATGACCGGAAAGGTCAGGACGGAGAAAGCGCTCAGGATCCGGGCCAGCCAGAAGATAGCTGCCAGAGCAGAGAGGACCGCCCTCTCTCCCCCCGGTTTGATCCAGCCGGCTCCGGAAGCATTGCCGATCCGGCCAGCTCCCTCTAAGAGCATGGCAGAAGCCGCCAGGGCCAGCAGGAGGAGACAGAAGAGAGAGAGGACAGCGAAGGCTCCCGTATGTGGGTCCTTGAGAATCCGAACCTTCTCCTCCCGGCCCCGGTAGGAGTGAAAAGCGTCCGAGGCATCCATGAAACCGTCCAGATGAATGGCCCCTGAGATCAAAACCGGCAGAAGGACCAGAAAGATCTCCAGCGAAAACCGGGGCAGGGCCGACCGGCCTGCGAGCATAAGCAGGGCCATCTGTCCCAGTCCGATCACAAGCCCGACCAGGGGAAAGAAGGCCATCACATAGCGCATATCCCTCTCCTCCCAGTCAAACTGGGGCACGGGAATTCTTGAGTACATGGCAAAGGCAATCGCAAGGGAACGAAGCATCTCTTATCACTCCTTCAGCTGCAGGGGAAGACCCGCCACAATCTCTGTGACCTGTCCGCAGGATCGGGCCAGTCTCCGGTTGATCTGTCCCAGTTGACGGATATAGTTCTGTGTCATGGGGTCGTATTGGATTCCATCCTCGTGAACATTGTTGCTTACGATGACAAGATCCTGACAGAGCTTCCCCAGACCCAGGATCCCCTCACAGAACCTGTCCTGATCGTATCCCCCGGATCTCCTGTCGAAGATCTGATTGGCCAGGAGGTTGGAGACGCACTCCAGAAGGATCACTCCCCCGGTCTCTCGCGGCAGATAAGAAGGCGAAACCGGCCCAAGTGCCTCTGCGAAACTGGAACAATCCAGGTCATAGGGGATCTCCAGGGTGTGAAAGCCCATCCCCTCCCGCCGCCTCACATGGCGGTCAATGCGGGCAAGGGTCTCCTCTCCGTCCTCCTGCATGGTCGCAAGATAAAAGAGAGGCCGGTCTCCTGCCAGGTCCCCGGCAAGTCCCTCCGCATATTCGGATTTACCGCTGGCGCTTCCGCCCAGAATCAGCCGCATCATCCCTCATCCCTCCGATAGGATTCAATGCCCAATCTCTCAAAGGTCTTTGGGGACCTGTAGACCCGGTCTGCGGCCTGTAAGAGCTCCAGGGCAAGAAGAGCCCCTGTCCCCTCACCCAGAGCCAGATCTGCCTGAATGATGGGCTTTAGGCCAAGAGCCGCAAGAGCGTGTGGCATCCCGGGCTCTCTTCCCATGTGGGAGGCCAGGCAGACCCCTCCGGCGCCCGGGCAGATCCGATCGGCAATCAGGGCCGCGGCAGAGGTGATCAAGCCATCCAACAGGACCGGGATCCTCTCCTGATTGGCTCCCAGAATAAGACCGGTCAGGGCCGCGATGTCAAGGCCGCCGAGCCGGCAGAGGATCTCAATGGCATCCGCCCCTCTCCCCCGCTCCGCATCGGCATTCCGATCGGGCAACCGCCTCAGAGCCCGGTCGATGATCCGCCTCTTCGCGGCCAGGCCGGCATCAGACAGACCCGCCCCCCGTCCTGTCACGGCTTCCGCCGGCAGGCCCAGGAGGGCGGCCAGGCAGGCGGCAGAAGTCGTCGTATTTCCAATGCCCATCTCTCCGGTCAGGAGGATGCCGACTCCCTCATCTCCGGCTCTTTTGGCCTCTTTGATCCCGATCGAAATCGCAGCCAGAGCCTCCTCCTCAGACATAGCCCCCCAGGGCGTCCCCTTTTTGTCTTCCTCAGGGTCTTCCGTCCAATTCCCGGCGAAATTTCCGGTCCCTCTGGCCACTTTGGCTGAAACCACAGCCGGATGCCTGGCATCGAAGGTCATTCCCACATCAAGAACCCGGATCCGGCACTTGGCTCCCCTGGCCAGGATCGCGGCCGGGGACTCCCCGCAGGCGATGGAATCGGCGACCAGGGCGGTCGTCTCCTGGCCGGTCTGACTCACCCCTTCTTCGACAATCCCGTTGTCGGCGCACATGATGAGGAGGCGGGGATGATTCAACAGATCGTCCGCCCGGCCCCGGATTCCCGCCATCCGGATTAAGTCCTCCTGGACCAGTCCCAGTCCGTCCAGAGGCATGGCAATCCGGTCCCAGCGGGCCCCGGCCTCTTCCATTGCCCTCGGGTCCGGCACAAGGGCCTTCATTTGTCTGAGGCTTTCACAAGTGACCATCTGACCTCCTAACCGCACAGCATATCCACTCAGCCTTTGACCCTTCCGTCCCAATGCATGATGACTCCCCTCGGCTATGGGCGCACATCTGAGGCAGATCAGAGGCCAAGGATCGCATCGATCCGCTCCATGTCCATATGCTCCTCGATCGCATCTGCGAGCCGGTCGTATTGTTCTTCGGCGAAAGCCCCGGCCTCTCTTAATTCATAGCGAAGAGGAAGTCCTCTCCTGCCGGCAATGGAATTCAGGACTGCCTCCGCAACCCCTTTCCCATCAAAAACCCCGTGGATGTAAGTTCCAAGAACTGAACCCGTCACCATACCCTCCATGAAGCTTCCTCCTTTTTCTTCCCAATCGGCCCCCGCGTCAAGCCGCAGCCGGCCAAGCTGTCTGGGCCAAGACAGGTCCTCCCGGCCTCCCGGGCTCTGCAGCCCTTTGGATTCCACTAAGCTCTCAGTCTGTGTCTGGCCCTGGTGGATCTCGTAGCCCTCCAGAGGCTGATTTCTCAGGCAGGACCAGGGGCCCGTGAAATCGTCCGCAAAATGCCCCCTGACTCGGGTCAAGATCTTATCCCTGCCCATGACCGTCACCTGAGGGAGCAGGCCAAGACCCGGGGCAGATCCTCCTCCTTCAACCCTTTCCGGATCCAAGACAGACCGTCCCAGAATCTGATAGCCTCCACAGATCCCCGCCATAAGTCCACCCTCTTCGGCCCGCTTCCTGAGAGGCTCGAAAAAACCGGCCTTCCTCAGCCAGTTAAGATCAGCCAGGGTATTCTTGGTCCCCGGCAGAATCACAAGGTCTGCACTCAGCAATCGATCCGGAGACCTGATAAAGCGAAGAGATACCCCCTCTCTTCCCTCAAATACCGTGAAGTCAGAGGCATTGGACATATGGGGCAGACGGACCACTGCGATATCAATCTCCCCGGCTTCCCCGTCTTTCAGCCGAATCGAGAGAGAGTCCTCGTCATCGATCAGGAGGTCCATGTAGGGAAGAACCCCCAGAACCGGAATCCCGACTCTCTCCTCCAGCATCCTGATTCCCGGATCCAGGAGACTTTGGTCTCCGCGAAACTTGTTGATGATGAAAGCGCGGATCCGCTCCTGCTCCTCTTCTGGCAGAAGAGCCCAGGTCCCGTAGAGCTGTGCGAAGACGCCCCCCGGATCAATATCTCCCACAAGCAGGACCGGTGCATCCAGGATCTTGGCAAGACCCATATTGACAATATCATCTTCCCTGAGGTTGATTTCCGCCGGAGACCCGGCTCCCTCTACCAGGATGATATCATGTTCCGCCGCCAGTCTTTCATAGGACTCCATGATCTGGGGAATCAGGCTCTTCTTGCAGCGAAAATAGTCTCTTGCGCGCATGTTGGCAAGGGGCCTGCCCCGGACGATAACCTGGCTCTTCATATCACCGGTCGGCTTTAGAAGAATGGGGTTCATATCCACGGAGGGGGCGATACCGCAGGCTTGCGCCTGCATGGCCTGAGCCCGGCCTATTTCGAGTCCCTCTCCTGTCACATAGGAATTGAGGGCCATATTCTGCGACTTAAAGGGGGCCACACGGTAGCCCCGGCGGGCATAAAGGCGGCAGAGACCGGCTACCAGAAGACTCTTTCCGGCATTAGACATGGTTCCCTGAACCATCAGCACTCTGGCCATGCTCTCTCCTCCTCAGCTGCGCTCCCAATCAAAAGATCTCTCTTATTCTACCTCAATTCAAGACCACAAAAAAAGCATCGGCTGCGCCGATACTTCTTTCTTGGGTTGGGCTGTTCATCTGAACAAACAGTTCCTAGCGGAATCGAACCGCTGTTTTCGCCGTGAGAGGGCGACGTCTTAACCGCTTGACCAAGGAACCCTGTGACTGATAAGGCGCTCATAGCGCCAGCAGTTCCTAGCGGAATCGAACCGCTGTTTTCGCCGTGAGAGGGCGACGTCTTAACCGCTTGACCAAGGAACCGGATTCACTGCTGTCTGCTAGCGACAACAATGAAATGATACATGAGGCGTGAGATCAATGCAAGTCTTTTTTCGGAAAAGATGAAAAAGCCGGGGATCCGCGAAAGAGTCTCCGAAAGAAGTCCTGATCCCTCCGATTCGGCTCTCCCACAAGACAACCGATCACAAACTCCGGTCTCCCGAAGGAAACAACCTGCGTGTAGTCTCTATAGCGCTGACCTCCGCTGGTCTGAAAGGCGAAAAAGATCTCCATCCGGTCATTCCGGAGCCTCTTCAGCTTCTCCTGCATCCGGGCGCTTTCCAGATTGTTTCCTACCAGGACTATCCGCTTGGCCCGCACCTTCGCAAGCGCATCCAAGACGGACCACTGTTGCTGATTCTGCATGACGGAGAAGACGACATCTACGCTGCCCTCATCATATTCGTCCAGGATGCGGGGATGATCCGTCCACTCCCTTGATCCGGAGAATTTTCTGATCTTAAGCCCCCGGCGGTCCAAGGCCTGCTTCCACCGGCCTCTTGCGACAAGAGTCACATCATTGCCTGCCCTGCAGAGGGCATGTGCCGTCAGGGATCCAATCACTCCCACACCATAAATCAAAGCTTTCATTTGACAGATCAGTCATCGTAACCGTTGGGATTGGACTTCTGCCAATTCCAGGAATCGGCGCACATCTCCTTAATTCCGTACTTGGCCTCCCAGCCGAGCTCCTTCTTGGCCTTCTCAGCCGATGAGTAGCAGGTGGCAATATCCCCTGCCCGGCGGGGCTTGATCGAATAGGGAATGTGGATGCCGGTCGCCTCCTCGAAGTTATGAACAATATCCAGAACCGAGTAGCCGACGCCGGTGCCCAGATTATAGATCGACAGGCCGGATTTCTCCTCCAGCTTCTTAATCGCAGCCACGTGTCCGGTAGCCAGGTCGCAGACATGGATATAGTCTCTTACGCCGGTTCCGTCAGGTGTATCGTAGTCGTCTCCGAAGACGCCCAATTCCTGCAGTTTGCCGACTGCAACCTGGGTGATGTAGGGCATAAGATTATTGGGAATCCCGTTGGGATTCTCCCCGATCCGTCCGGACTTATGCGCCCCGATCGGGTTGAAATAGCGGAGCAGAACTACATTCCACTCGGGATCCGCCGTGTGCAGGTCGGTCAGGATCTGCTCCAGCATCCACTTGGTCCAGCCGTAGGGATTGGTGCAAGTTCCCTTGGGGCATTCCTCGGTGATGGGGATCTGGGCGGGATTGCCATAGACAGTCGCTGAAGAGGAGAAAATGATGCTCTTGCAGCCATGCTTGCGCATCACATCGAAGAGAACGAGAGAGCCGGAGATATTGTTCTCATAGTACTCCCAGGGCTTCTCTACGGACTCGCCGACAGCCTTTAAGCCCGCGAAGTGAATGACAGAATCAATCTTCTGCTCTGAAAAAAGCCGGTTCAGACAAGCGCGATCTCTGATGTCACCCTCATAGAAGCTGACCTTCTTGCCGGATAACTCCTCGATGCGGTCAACAACCTTCTTGCTCGCATTCACCAGATTGTCCAAGATCACGACGTCATAGCCGTTCTCAAGAAGCTCCACGCAAGTGTGACTCCCGATATAGCCGGCGCCTCCGGTAACTAAAATAGCCATATTCTCCTCCTAATCCTCTGAAGATAGCTGTCTCCCTCCCGCCGCTCTTTACTCTGCATAAGAATTCAATGGCGGATGAATCAAATCCGGGAAACTGTATGTATTCTATCACAAAATCGAGTAAAAAAAGAGATGCCCCTGACAGGACATCTCTCCAAAAGAATTCGCTCCTCCTAAGACAAGCTCGCTTCTCATTAATTCAGACCGGCCTTGGCCGTCTCCACCAGGGAGGCGAAGCCCTCTGCATCATTGACAGCCAGCTCAGCCAGCATCTTCCGATTCAAATCAATGCCGGACTTCTTGAGACCGAACATGAACTTGCTGTAAGACAGACCGTTGAGACGGGCCGCGGCATTGATACGCGCGATCCAGATCCGGCGGAACTGCCCCTTGCGCTGACGGCGGCCTGCATAGGCAGATGCCAATGCCCGCATGACAGACTGCTTGGCCACGCGGTACTGCTTGGAGCGGGCTCCTCTGTAGCCCTTAGCCAGCTTTAATACACGATTGTGCTTCTTCTTAGCGTTGTATGCGCCCTTAATTCTTGCCATCTTAATATCCTCCTGACAATCTCAATCACAGGTTCTATTACATGTAAGGTAAAATCTTCTTTAAGCTCTTTACATTCGATGCGTCGGTGATTGCAGACTGACGCAGATTTCTCTTGCGCTTGGTGGTCTTCTTGGTCAGGATATGGCTCTTGAAAGCCTTGTTTCTCTTGAGCTTGCCACTGCCGGTAGCAGTAAAACGCTTTGCTGCGGAACTCTTTGTTTTCATCTTTGGCATCGTCTTGTCCTCCTCTTAATTCTTCTTGACTGCCAGCACCAGACTCATGCTTCTGCCTTCCATCTTCGGTGCCTTATCCACTGATGCGATATCCTCCAAGCTTGCGGCGAACTCCTCAAGAATGTGCCTGCTCGCGGAGACATGAGCCATCTCACGGCCTCTGAAGCGCAGGGTGATCTTCACCTTGTTGCCCTTCTCGAGGAACTTGCGCGCAGCCTTGGTCTTGGTCATGAGATCATTGGAATCGATGTTCGGCGACATCCGAATCTCCTTGAGTTCGATCTGCTTCTGCTTGCGCTTCGCCTCCTTGGCCTTGCGGGACATCTCGTAACGGTACTTGCCGTAGTCAATAATCTTGCAGACCGGGGGCTTGGCCTGAGGGGCAACTTTGACTAAGTCAAGCTTGGCCTCATCTGCCAGCCTCTGGGCATCGCGGGCAGACATAATCCCCAACTGCTCTCCGTGAACTCCGATCAACCGAACCTCATGGTCTCTGATCTGCTCATTGATCTGTAATTCGTTGCTAATAATTACACCTCCGGGACCAACCCAAAATATAGCATAAAAAAGTGGATAGGCAGACTATCCACTTACAAGTCACAAAGATAAAAATCCTGTGAATATGCAACCGCAAGTCGCCTGACCCGGCGCTTGGGTGAGAGCGGATAACTCTGCTTTGATTTCACAACATTAGGATAATAGCATCAAAACAGATGCGACGTCAAGTGCTTTCTCCCATCCTCTCCCCGGGACCTCCCTACTCAGTAAGTTCCCAGGATGAACATCTCCTCCGTCTCTTCCTTGAGTCCCTGCAGGCAGTTCATCACGGCCTCTTCCCTGAGGTTGCCCTCGAAGTCGATAAAAAAGATGTACTCCCACTTCTTCCCGCGCAGGGGGCGCGATTCGATCCGGGTCATCGAGAGACCATTGAAGATAAAGTGCGACAGGATCCGGTAGAGGGAGCCGGACTCATTGGGCAGGGAGAAGGCGATGCTGATATTCCCGGCCCTGCCCGTGTACTCCCTCTTGGGAGAGATCACAATAAAGCGGGTCTCATTGCCCTTGACGTCCTGAATGGCCTGATCTAGGACTGAAAGTCCGTATATCCGGGCATTGATGCTGCCGGCAATCGCCGCCTGAGAGGGGTCCCGGTCCTCCATGACCTTCCTTGCGGCCATAGCCGTATTCTTCAGGGAAAAGGCCTCGAAGTCCGGGTGGATATTCCTCAGATATCCCTCGCACTGGGCCAGGGCCTGCGGATGGGAATAGACCCGCTTGATCTGTCCGATCTTCGCGCCTGTCAGACCGAGAAGGGCGTGATCGATTTGGATAATCTGCTCTCCGACAATGACCGCCTGATACTCCATCAGAAGATCATAGTTCTCCGAGACAATTCCGGCCGTCGAATTCTCCACCGGAAGCACCGCATAGTCAGCCTCTCCGTTTGAGATGGCCTCCATCGCGTCTCGCCAGGTCTCCACCGGGTCCATCGACTTGCAGCCGTCCCTGAAGAAGGCCTTGCAGGCCGCCTGGGAGTATGCCCCTCTCACGCCCTGGTAGACCACTCTGGCACTAGGGAAGTCGTAGTCGTCGATCTCATAGAAGCCCAGATCTTCCGACATCCCATGGGCCGCCAGAAGACGATACTGCTTCTTTCGGGAGACAGACATGATCTGTTCGAAGAGTTCACGGATGCCCTGCTTTGAGAATGCGTCCCCCGCCATAGCCTCCAGCCGGGTCAGCTTCTCCTCTTCTCTCCTCTTGTCTAAGACCGGGCGATGATTGGCGATCTTATATTCCGCCACATCTCCCGATATTGCAAGGCGTTCCTCATAGAGTTCCACAATCCTTGCATCTATCTCATCAATTCTTCTGCGTGACTCGGCCAAATCCTGCATCTGATCCATCCTTATTTCTTCTTCTCTGTCCTCTGCCCTGTCCTCCGCCACTTCGCCGGCATCTGACAAAATCCTCCGTCGATTATCCATGATTTCCTAGGCAAAATCAAACAGAGAGAGCTGATTGCTCATTGGCAGATCTCCCGTCAATCCCAAATCATCCAGCTTGTCGACGATGGACTGGGAGATCTTCCCCCGCTCCTTGAGATCGTCCTTGGACAGGAATTTCCCCTGGGAAGCGGCGATGGCCAGGGTCTCCGCCGCCTTGTCTCCCATGCCGTCAATGGATGTAAGCGGGGGGAGGAGTTTTCCGCCAATGATCTTGAAATAGCGGGCGTCTGACCAATAGAGGTCTATGGGGATGAATTCATATCCTCTGACGTACATCTCCTGGACGATCCGCATATCCCGGTAGGTGTCCTGCTCCTTGTTGGACAGGCTGTTCTTTCTCTTATCATACTCGGCCAATATGGTCTCCAGATGATCCCTGCCCCGGCACATCAGCTCATAGGAGAAGGCGGTCGCCCGGATGGAGAAGAAGGCGGCATAATAGGCCAGCGGGTAATAGACCTTGCAATAGGCCACCCGCCAGGCCATCATGACATAGGCCGCCGCATGGGCCTTGGGAAACATATACTTGATCTTCTCACAGGACCCGATATACCAGTCCGGGACCCCGTGCTCTCGCATGTCCGCCGACCATTTCTCCCAGTCAGAGGCCACCTTGCCGTTGGCAACCATTCCCTTTCTGACCCGCTCCATGATGGTAAAGCTCTCCTCCGGGTCGATCCCCTGATGGATCAGGTAGACCATAATGTCATCGCGGCAGCAGATCGCAGTGGAAATCGTCGCAATTCCCTCCTGAATCAGGTCCTTGGCATTTCCGAGCCAGACATCCGTCCCGTGAGAGAGACCGGCGATCCGGATCAGGTCCGAGAACTCCTTGGGCTTGGCGTCTCTTAACATCTCCATGGCAAAATCGGTTCCGAATTCAGGAATTCCCAGTGTCCCCATGGAAGTTCCCCCCCAGAGTTTCTCCCCCTCCGGAAGTCCCAGCGTATCCGTTCCCATAAAGAGCCCCATAACTCCCTTATCATCCAGGGGAATATCTCTGGCGTGAAGGCCCGTCAACTCCTCCAGCTTACGGATCATGGTGGGATCGACATGGCCCAGAATATCCAGCTTTAAGAGGTTTCCCTCAATCTTATGGTAGTCAAAATGGGTTGTGATGATGTCAGAAGACATATCATCTGCCGGGTGCTGGACCGGGGTGAAGGAATTGATCTCCTCCCCCACAGGCAGGACTACAATGCCGCCCGGATGCTGACCTGTGGTGCGCCGGATCCCGACACAGCCCTGGACGATACGGTCAATTTCGCAGGCCCTCTTGTGGATGTCCCTCTCCTCATAGTAGCTCCTGATATAACCGTAGGCCGTCTTGTCGGCAAGAGTCCCTATGGTTCCGGCCTTGAAGGTCTGCCCCTCCCCGAAGATCACCTCCGTGTACTTGTGGGCCTTCGCCTGGTACTCTCCGGAGAAGTTCAAGTCAATGTCCGGCTCCTTGTTCCCCTGAAATCCCAGGAAGGTCTCAAAGGGGATGTCGAATCCCAGCTTCATCAGGTCCGCCCCGCAGCGTGGGCATTTGCGGTCGGGCATATCACAGCCCGCCCGGCCGGAGTATGCCTTGACCCGGTCGGAATCAAAGTCGACGAACTTGCAGTCCGGGCACAGATAATGGGCCTGGAGGGAATTCACCTCTGTGATGCCGGCCAGATAGGCGGCAAAGGAGGAGCCGACAGAACCTCTGGATCCGACCAGGTAGCCGTCCTCATTGGACTTCCATACCAGCTTCTGGGCAATGATATACATCACCGCATAGCCGTTTCCGATGATCGAGTCGAGTTCCCGATCCATTCGCTCCCTGACAATGGTCGGAAGCTCCTCTCCATAGAGCTCGTGCGCGCGATTGCTGCAGATGGTCCGAAGCATCCGGTCAGAATCAGCGATCATGGGCGGGCACTTGTCCGGACGGGTCGGCCGGATGCGCTCGCACATATCGGCGATCCGGTTGGTATTCGTGACGACCACTTCCATCGCCTTATCCCTGCCCAGATAGGCGAATTCCTCCAGCATCTCATCTGTCGTTTGAAGATAGAGGGGGGGCTGCCGGTCCGCATCCCTGAATCCCTTGCCGGCCTGGATGATCCTCCGGTAGATCTCATCCTCCGGATTTAGGAAGTGAACGTCACAGGTGGCGCACACGGGCTTGTGGAATTCCTCCCCTAGTCGCACAATACGGCGATTGAAGTCGCGCAGGTCCTCCTCTGTCTTGATGTGATTGTCTGCGTCCAAGAGAAAGCGGTTGTTGCCGATGGGCTGGATCTCCAGGTAGTCGTAGAAGTTGACAATCCTCGTGATCTCCTGCGGAGGCCGACCGCCTTCTAAGGCCTGATAGAGTTCCCCCGCCTCGCAGGCGGAGCCGATGATCAGACCTTCTCTATATTCCTCCACCAGACTCTTTGGGATCTTGGCCTGTCTCTGGAAGAAGCGCAGGTGAGACAAGGAAGTAAGCCGATAGAGATTGATCCGCCCGATGTCGTTTTTCGCGATCAGGATGCAGTGATTGGCGTGCATCTTGCGAATGACCTCATCGGACATTTTGGCCCTGTCGTTGATGTCGGCCAGCTCCAGCATCCCCCTGTCCTTAAACATTCGGATGAATTTCTCGAAAATATGAGCCGTCGCCTCGGCGTCATCCACCGCCCGATGGTGATGACCGGGATCGATCTTCAGAGCCTTGGCCAGGGTATTCAGCTTCTGATTGTGTAAGGAGGGCAAGAGATAGCGTCCCATTGCGACCGTATCCGTATAAGTCGAGGGGGCCTCCAGCCCCAGCCGCAGGCAATTCTGCCGGATAAAACCCATGTCAAAATCCGCATTGTGGGCGACCATAATCGCGTCCTTGCAGAAGGCAAGGAATTGCGGCAGGACCCCCTCGATATTCTCCGCCCCCATGACCATATCATCCCGAATTGAGGTCAGCTCCGTGATCCGAAAGGGAATCGGCCGCTCAGGGTTTATGAAGGTTGAAAACCGGTCCGTGATCTGACCGGCCTCAAGCCGGACCGCGCCGATCTCAATGATCCGGTCCTTCTCCGCCGAGAAACCGGTTGTCTCAATATCAAAGACCACGAAGGCATCGTCCAGGCTCTGCCCCGGTCTTCCATCCGTAACGATCTTCTTCGTGTCATCGACCAGATAGGCCTCCATCCCATAGAGAATCTTGAAGTCCGGTTCATCTCCCATCTCGTGGTCGGCATCCGGGAAGGCCTGTACAACCCCGTGGTCTGTGATAGCCAAGGCCTTGTGACCGAAGTCTTTGGCCTGCCTTAGGATCTCCTCCACCGAAGAGACCCCGTCCATATCGCTCATCTTAGTGTGGCAGTGGAGCTCGACCCTTTTTACGGCCGCATTGTCTCTTCGAACGGTCCGAAAGGAGGGGATGGACATGATCCCCTTGATATATCCCAGGGTGAGATCATGGTCGAACTTGTCCAGGGCGGGAGTCCCCTTGATCTTGACGAAGGCCCCCTTGTGAAGTCTCTTCTCCAGCTCCTCCACCTGGTCATTCGGCAAGAAGAGCTTGCTGACAATGGTATCCGTCAGATCCGTCACGGCAAAGCTCACGATGGTCCGCTCATTCTTGATCTGTCTTGTCTCATAGGAAATGACCTGACCCCGGATGGCCAGTTCTCCGATGGGGCCCTGGACCTCTTCGATCGGTGTGATCTCATCGTCGAAGTCGACCCCGTAGATGACATCTGCATGGGAAGAACGCCTCAGAGGCTTGGGCCCCTTGGGCGAGCCGAAAGCAATTCGCTCTCCTCCCCATTTCCCCGGCTTCCCGGCGCTTGCGTTGCGATTCGAGGGGCCCGTGTGAGATCCTGGATTCTCCCGGCGGTCTTTCTCTCTCCTTCCACCGGGCCTGTCGGGCAAATTCGGATGATGTCCCAGTCCGAGGTCCTCACTCGGAAGGCCGCTTGCCTCTTCCCTAGCTGCCTGGTCCGCCTGCAACCGCTTCTGCAGGGAGACGACCTCCGTCACCTTATTGGCAATGGCCAGGTCCGAGTCAAGCCGGTACTTGCTCTCGACCGGCTCCTTGTAGCCGAACTCCAGCTCCAGAGTCTGACCGCATCTCTGGCAGAAGATCTTGTCGAGAATCTCATAGAGTTCTCCTTCCCTGCCTCTGGCCAGGACCGTATCCTCCAGGACCAGCTTCAGATGATCCTCTCGATCGAACAGAAAATCTGCCTTCTTAAGGATCCCGTAGAGGATGGAGCTGTAGCGCTCAATCTCCTCATAAATGCTGTCATGATAGGCCTCAAAGAGGATTTTGGCATTATAGGCCTCGGACAGGTGAAAGCGCTCGATGATGCGGACCTCTACCTGTCTCTTACCGAAATAGCCCTTGCTGATGGCCTTCTCCAATTTCCAGATTCTGCGCTTGGGGATGAGATTGTCGCATGTCAGGTAGATGCGCATGGCGTCATGGCTCCTGTTGGTCGCCACACGCTCAATCTGCGCATCCCGCAAGAGGTCCGCAAACCCCGGATCCAGTTCCAAATTGGAAAATAGCTCGCAAAAAGCCTTAGCCATTGTCTACCTCACGACTTGTAAGAGGCTCCGTCTCGCCGGAGCCTCATCATCTCTCTCCCCAGTGGTCCAGTTCCTCACGCAAGGCGTCAAGAAGCCGGTCTTCGGGGACCTTGCGGATAATCTCCCCGTGCCGCATGAGCAGTCCCTCTCCCTTGCCTCCGGCCACACCCAGGTCCGCCTCTCTTGCCTCTCCGGGACCATTGACCGCGCATCCCATGACCGCCACTTTTATCTTGAGCGGATAATCCGCCACCAGCTTCTCCACCTCTGCGGCCAGGTCAATCAAGTCAATCTGCGTCCTCCCGCATGTAGGGCAGGACACGACTTCTACTCCCTCCCGGCGAAGTCCCAGAGTTCGGAGGATGATCCTTGCAGACTTGACCTCCTCGACGGGGTCCCCCGTCAGAGAGACCCGTATGGTATCTCCGATTCCCTGGCCCAGGATCAGGCCCAGGCCCAAGGCCGACTTGATATTGCCGCTTGTGATGGTCCCGGCCTCGGTGATCCCCACATGCAGGGGATGGTCGGTCCTGTTTCTGATCTTCTCATGGGCGGCGACGCAAGTCATCACATCCGAGGACTTGATGGAAATCACCAGATTGTCATAGCCCATATCCTCGATGATCGCCGCCTCCTTCAGGGCGGATTCCACCAGGGCATCCGCTGTCACCGCGCCGTATTTAGAGAGGAGTTCTCTCTCCAGAGAACCTGAGTTGACCCCTACCCGGATGGGAATCTTCCTCTCCCTCGCGCAGTCGACAAGAGCCCGAACCCGGTCACGACTGCCGATATTCCCCGGATTGATCCGGATCTTGTCAGCTCCGTGCTCGATGGCGGCAATCGCCATCTTATAGTCAAAATGAATATCCGCAACCAATGGAATATGGATGCGCTTCTTGATCTCCTCCAGTGCTCGGGCCGCCTCCTGATCAGGCACGGTGCAGCGGACGATCTCGCAGCCCGCCTTCTCAAGCGCCAGAATCTGGGCAACTGTCCCCTCCACGTCCTGGGTCCTCGTGTTGGTCATAGACTGGATCAGAATGGGATTGGACCCGCCGATCCGGCGGTCACCGATCTTGAGCTCTCTTGTTTTCATTCGCTTGTATTTCATTTTTCGTATACCTCGCGCAGACATGGATAAGCCTTGTCCGCCTCTCCCGGCTCCTTTTCCTGTGGCTTCAAAGTCTAAGCGAATATCTTAAAGAGATCACTGAAGACCACAAGGATCATAAGTCCCATCAGGAAGATGAATCCCAGCAGATTAATATAGGACTCCAGCTTCTGCGGGGCCGGTTTCCGGCGGATCATCTCGATGAGATAGAAAACCAGCCGGCCGCCGTCTAATGCAGGAAGGGGCAGGAGGTTCATCACGCCCAGGTTCGCTGTCAGAAGAATGGCAATCGAGAGCATGTTGACAAAGACATAGAAGGCCCCATCTCTGGCTGACTGCTTGTAGCTGTCCCCGATGGCCTTGACAATCCCCACCGGCCCTGAGATCTCACGGGCGCTGACCCGTCCGGTCAGAAGCAGCTGCAGACTCTTGGCCGTATTGTAGATCTGAAAACGGATCTCGTAGAAGGAATGGCTTAGGACCTGTCCGGGCGACAGCTTCGTGTAGCTGTCAGGCCCCTGGATTCCGATCAGATAGCGCTTGCCCTTCTCATCATACCTGGGCTGGATTCTTGTCTGATAGACCTGCCCCTCTCTCTCGTAAGTCAGGCGGATCTCCTGTCCCCGATGAAAGAAGATATAGGCGGACACTTCCTGATAGAAATGGACCCGGTAGTTCCCCAGGCTTTTGATCTGATCGCCCGCCTTTAGGCCCGCCTCCTGGGCCGGATATCCGTCCATGACTCCGCCCACATCGGGCCTTAGGATCCCGGTGGCCGACAACAAGATTGCCGAGAGAATGAGAGCCAGAAGAAAGTTGAACATGGGCCCCATCAGGACAATCAAAAAGCGCTGCCAGACCGGCTTCCTGCCGAAGGACCGGTCACTGCTGCTCTCCTGATCCTCCCCCTCCATGACGCAGGCCCCTCCGAAGGGGATCAGGCGCCAGGCGTAGAGGGTCTCTCCCCTGGTGAAGCCGATGATCTTGGGACCGAAGCCCAGGCAGAACTCATTGACCCTGACACCGCAGGCCCTGGCCGTCAGGAAATGGCCCAGCTCATGAAAGATGATGATAAAACTAAAAATTAAAATCGCAATGACAATATTCATAGACTCACTTATCCATAAAGGCCTCGATGCAGGCATAGGCCGCCTGCTCCGTCGCCAAAATCTCCTCCGGATCCGGATCCGCCATATATTCCACCTCTTCCATGGCAAGTTCAATCAGGCCATAGATCGCGGGGAATGAAATCCTCCCGGCCAGAAAGAGGGCGACTGCCCGCTCATTGGCCGCATTGAATATGGTTGGGACATTTCCTCCCCGCCGCATGGCCTCATAGGCAAGAGGCAGACCCCGAAAGGTCTTTGTGTCTGGCCTCTCGAAGGATAGCTCTCCCACGGCAAAGAGATCCAGTCCCCGGCCGGGCATGGGTCTTCTCTCCGGATAATACAGGGCGTACTGAATGGGCAGTTTCATATCGGGGAGTCCCATCTGCCCTATGACAGCCCCATCCTCATATTCCACCGCCGAGTGAAGGATGGATTGCGGGTGAACTAAAATCTGGATCTGATCCTCCGCAAGGCCGAAGAGCCACTTGGCCTCTATGACCTCAAGCCCCTTGTTGACCAGGCTCGCGGAGTCAATGCTGATCTTCCTTCCCATGGACCAATTGGGATGATGCAGGGCGTCACTTACTGCAACTTCCTTAAGGTCCTCACTCTTCTTCCCCCGGAAGGGGCCACCGGAGCAAGTCAGCAGGATCTTTCTGATCCGGTTCATGGCATTGCCCTGCAGACTCTGGAATATCGCCGAGTGCTCCGAGTCTACCGGCAGGATCGCCACCTTCTTCTCCCTGGCCAGAGGCATAATCAAATGCCCCGCGCACACCAAAGTCTCCTTGTTGGCCAGGGCGATATCCTTGCCGGCCCGAATGGCGGCTATAGTCGGAAGGATCCCGACCATCCCCACGATGGCGGTCAGGAGGATCTGGGCGGAGGGCTCGGTCGCGACTGCCACCAGTCCTTCCGGGCCGTAACAGATCTCCGGGAGCCGGTCCTCCGCCGGATCTGCCAAGAGCATTTCCTTAAGCCGCCTGGCCTCCATGGCGTCTCCGACCGATACCAGTTTGGGATGAAAGTGTCTGACCTGCTCTGCCATCCTCTCGATGTTGTGACCGCAGGCCAGAGCCGTCAGTTCGAAATCCTCGGGATGGGCCGCAAGCAGTTCCATGGTCTGTCTTCCGATGGATCCCGTAGACCCCAAGATCGCTATTTTCTTCATGCCGCCCTCCAAATTCGGTCCCTTCTCTTCCTCCGATTCCTTTCTTCTCATCCCAATTAGTTCAGAAGATTCGAGAGCAGGAAGTAGACAATCGGGGCCGTGATAATTACCGAGTCGAACCGGTCCAGGATTCCTCCGTGTCCGGGAATTAATCTTCCGTAATCCTTGATGTCATAATTGCGCTTAATGGCGGAGGCCGCCAGATCTCCGACCATGGAGATCAGAGCGCCGACCGCAGCTGTCATCGCTAAGAGAAGGATTCCCCTGCTTCCGACCGAAAGGGCCTTCTGAAAGACCAGAGCATAGATCGCCGTGAGAAGAGCCGAGCCCAGGACCCCGCCGACCGCCCCTTCGATAGACTTCTTGGGACTTAATACGGGTGCCATCTTGTGCTTTCCGAACAGGACACCGACCGCGTAGGCACAGGTATCGCAGCCCCAGGAGCAGAGGAAGATCAGCCAGACCAGATAGACGCCCACGCCCGCAAGCGCGCGCGTCTGATAGATATAGGACAAGCAGAAGGCCACATAAAAAAGCCCGAAGAAGACCTCCATCATCTGCTTTGCCTTGTACTTGGGGTAGCTGAAGACATAGACGGCCAAAAGAAGGATCAGATAGACCATGACGATCATCATAGTCTCCTTGACCAGGCCAAAACAGAGATTGCCGTAGAAGAAGATGCAGACTGCATAGGCGATGCCCGCCGGAAGACTCTTCTCCAGACCGAAGACCCGATACAGTTCATACATACCGATGATGCTGATGGCTCCGGTGGCAAGAACTAAGACCGGGCCGCCTGTGATGACCAAAATCAGGGCGAGGGCGAGCAGGACGATTCCGCTGATTAATCTCGTTCGAAACATATATCCTCAATTCCAAATTCATATTGATCCAAGGCCGGGCCCTGGAATTTACAGCCTGCCGTAGCGGCGCTTTCTGTTCTCATAGGCCGCAAGCGCTTCCAGGAATTCCTCCCCTCGAAAGTCCGGCCAGGCCACCGGCGTGAAATAAAACTCCGCATAGGCAAGCTGCCAGAGGAGGAAGTTGGACAGGCGCTGCTCTCCGCTGGTCCGGATCATCAGATCCGGGTCCGGCAGGTCCGCCGTGTCCAGGTAGGAGGCGAAGCGGGACTCTGTGATCTCGGACCCGTCCGCGTCCTTCTCCCGAAGATCACGGTACATCTCCCGCATGGCCCGGATTATCTCATCCCTGCCCCCGTAATTGACGGCGATTGTCAGATTCAAGCCGGTGTAAGCGGATGTCTCCGTCTCCACCCGGCCGATCAGCTCCTGCAGGTCCGGCTGCAGGCGGGTTAGGTCGCCGATGACTCTCAGGCGCATATTGTCCCGCCTGGCTGTCTTCAGACAGGTATGCAGATAGGTATTCAGCAATTTCATCAGGGTCTTGACTTCATCGTCCGGCCTGCTCCAATTCTCTGTCGAAAACGCGTAGAGGGTCAGATACTTGACGCCGTTCTCGTAGGCAATTCTTGCAATTCTCTCCACGTTCTTGGCGCCGACGGTATGCCCGTAGGTTCTGGGCATTCCTTTTTTCTGAGCCCAGCGGCCGTTTCCGTCCAGAATAATCGCCACATGCTGCGGTACTGCCATAAGCTCTCCTGTATAAGAGTAAAAGCGCAAAGACCAACCACCATATCGCATCCGCAAGGGGTTTGCGCGGGCGATCTGTGATGGTTGGCCTGATGCCCTCTTTGGGTCTTGTTCTGCCGTTCTCTGATCAAAGCAGGCGCGGTCAGAGTGTCATCAATTCCCGGGTCTTCTTCTCAATCTCCCCGTCGATCATCTTGATGTATCGATCCGTCAAATCCTGAGTCTGATCTTCCAGATCAGCGATCGCATCCTCGGAGATATCCTCAGCCTTCTTCAATTTCTTGAGTTCATCCATGGCATCTCTTCGGATGTTGCGGATGGCGACCTTGGTATTCTCCCCCTTTTTCCTGACATCCTTGACCAGGTCCTTGCGCCGGTCCTCGGTCAGTTCCGGGAAGACCAGACGAATGGTTTTCCCGTCATTCGTCGGATTGATCCCGACATCCGACATATTGATCGCCTTCTCGATCTCCTTCAAAAGAGAGGTCTCCCAGGGCTGGATCTGAATCATCCGGGCCTCGGGGACAGATACATTGGCCACCTGCTGCAGGGGCGTTGGTGTCCCGTAATACGCGACCTCGATCTTGTCCAGAATATGTGGATTGGCCCGGCCGGCCCGAATGGAAATATACTCTGACAAAAGAGCGTTGACGCTCTTCTTCATCTTGTCCTCAAAGGGGCTTAAACGACGATCCATAGCATTCTCCTTTACTAAATCTCTTGCAGATCATTGGGAAATCTCCTGCAGGCCATCCGGCCGCAGGGGGCTCTCGCCCGCAGACGCAGCTTGTATCAGTCCACCGTAACTATCGTTCCGTTAAAATCCCCGGAGGCAGCCGCGACAATGCTCCCCTCTTCTTTCAGGGCGAAAATATAAAGCGGCATCTTCTGTTGCTGGCACATGAGCGAGGCAGACAGGTCAATGACCTGAAGCTTCTCCTCGAGAACCCGATCCAGGCTGATGGTATCAAAGCGTCTTGCGCTTGGATTGGTGGCAGGATCACTGTCATAGACCCCGTCAATATTCTTGGCCAGCAAGATCCCGTCCGCGTCAATCTCGACCGCGCGCAGAACCGCTCCTGTATCTGTGGAAAAATAGGGATGCCCCGTACCGCCTGCAAAGAAGACCACCTTCTTGTGGCGGAAGGCAGTATTCACGCGGTCCTTGGAGAAGAGTTCCGTGAAAGTCCCAACGGCAAAGGGCGTCATAATTGTAGTGGATAGACCTGCGTCTCGGAAGGTCTCCGAGACATAGATGCAGTTCATGACCGTTGCCAGCATGCCGATCTGGTCCGCCTTGGTCCGGTCCATATTGGTCTTGCCGGCGCCGCGCCAGAAATTCCCGCCGCCGATCACAATCGCGACTTCCAACCCGTCATCCACCAGCTGCTTGACCTGACCCGCAACCATCCGGCAGGTCGCCTGGTCAAATCCACTTCCCTTGTCTCCGGCCAGGGCCTCGCCACTCAATTTCAGAAGCAGACGTCTCATTGTACCTTCCCCTCCGCTCTATCTCACACATCGCAATTATTCTACCATAACTGACATTTTGTGGAAACAAAAAGGAAGCTGTCAGCCGACAGCCTCCCTCTCGATTCTTCATTGATTCACTTGCTTACTTGGCTGCGGCTGCAACCTCTGCGGCGAAATCCTCTTCCTTCTTCTCAAGGCCCTCGCCGGTCTCATAGCGGACGAAGCTGACGACGTCAACCGTACCGCCAACCTGCTTGGAAACCTGTTCCAGGTACTTTGCGACGGACTGCTTGCCATCCTCGGCCTTGACATAGACCTGGTCCACCAGGCAGATCTCCTTGAGTTCCTTATTAATACGGCCCTTGATCATGCCCTCCTTGACCTTGTCAGGCTTGGAAGCTTCCTTGGGATCATTCTCGATCTGAGCACGAAGAATTTCCGTCTCATGCGCAATATAGTCGCCCGGAACCTCGGCATCGCGAACATACTTGGGGTTCAGCGCAGCGATCTGCATTGCCACATTGTGCAGGGCCTCCTTGACCGCATCATTGACAAGATCTGCCTTGGCATTGACGATCACGCCGATGCGACCGTTACCATGGACATAGGATACAACCAGGTCCTCTGAAGTCAGCTTCGCGAAACGGCGGATCTTGAGATTCTCACCGATGACAGCGATCTGACTCACGAGCTCATCGGAGACCGTCTTGGACGGATCCTTGAACCACTTCTCAGCCAGGAAGGAGTCCAGGTCCCGGGCCTCGCTGGAAGCTGCCTGTTCTGCCACGTCCTGTACATAGGCGCGGAACTTCTCATTATTTGCGACAAAATCCGTCTCGGAGTTCACCTCTACAATGGAGGCCGTCTTGTCATCTTTCTGGAAGACCAGTGAGACGCCCTCTGCGGCAATCCGGCTCGCCTTCTTCTCTGCCTTTGCGGCTCCCGTCTCGCGCAGGAACTCGATGGCGGCATCGATATCGCCGTTCGTCTCAGTCAGAGCCTTCTTGCACTCCATCATGCCCGCGCCGGTAGCGTCGCGAAGCTCCTTAACCATCTTTGCGGAAATAGCCATGTAATTATCCTCCATTCTGACATTCTGACATGCTTTGATGCGAGAAAATATGCTCGCTTATGCATCTGCCTCAGCGGCAGCCTCTTCCTCGTTCTTGGGCTCGATCTCGTTTGTAACCGTTCCCTGCTTTGCCTCGATGACAGCATCCGCCAGGGTTGATGTGATCAGACGGATTGCCCGGATCGCATCGTCATTGCCGGGGATGATGTAATCAAGCTCATCCGGATCTGCGTTGGAGTCAGCAATACCGATCAAAGTGATTCCAAGGGACTCTGCCTCCTTGACGCAGATTCTCTCCTTCTTGGGATCAACGACGAAGATCGCGTCGGGGATCCGGTCCATATTCTTGATCCCGCCCAGGTTCTTCTCGAGTTTCTCAAGTTCTTTCTCAAGGCCGGCAACTTCCTTCTTGGGAAGAAGGTCGAAGGTGCCGTTCTCTCTCATCTTCTCAATCTCCTTCAGGCGGCTGATCCTCTTCTTGACGGTAGAGAAGTTGGTCAGCATACCGCCAAGCCATCTCTGATCAACATAGAACATGCCACAGCGGGTAGCTTCCTCGGCAATGGCATCCTGCGCCTGCTTCTTGGTCCCGACAAAGAGAATGGTTCCTCCCTGGGATACGATATCATAAACAGCGTTATAGGCAGCATCGATCATCGGAACGGTCTGCTGAAGATCAATAATGTGGATCTGGTTGCGCTCCGTGAAGATGTAGGGAGCCATCTTGGGGTTCCATCTTCTGGTCTGATGACCGAAGTGAACACCTGCCTCAAGCAACTGCTTCATTGATACAACACTCATTTTCTTACCTCCATGGTTGAACTTCCACACGATTCATCCCCGGGAATTACCGCCGGTTTCAGCGAACATCAATGAGCACCTACCCGCCTGACGGCACCGGTTCCCGAGTCCCCGTGTGTGTCGCATAAATTAACTAGTGAATTCTAGCGCAAAAAAAGCGAGACGTCAAGATATGCACGTCCCGCTTCTGTTGATTGGTCTGTCTGGGTCAAATGAAAATCTAACTTCTACACACCCGTAGAAATAAGTCTTGCAGAAT